>JAGYLD010000099.1 GCA_018401355.1 Bacteroidales bacterium | reverse complement strand
ATGCACTTTTAACCTGTTTTAATACATTCGCAACGAAAAACGAATTGCGTTGAGGAGCAGGCTAATAAACATCATCAGGGCATATCAAAAGATTAATCTTCAACCACCATAAACTAAATCAATCAACGATGAAAAAGATATTCTTGCTTAACATTTTTATATTAATCTCAACCTTTTTATTCCCCCAAAAAGTCAAAACAGATGCCAACATCGTTGGCCATGTTGTTTCAGAAGGCAAGCACATCCCTTTTGTGCACATCATTGTAAAAGGGACAACCATTGGAACATCCACCGGTGAATCAGGGCATTACCAGCTGATAAATCTGCCACCGGGTAAAAACACTATTAAAACACAGGTATTGGGATTTCAATCAGAAGAGATAACAGTCAATGTCCGGAAAGGGGAAACAAAAGAAGTGAAGTTTGACCTGGAACCTGACATCATGGGACTTGAGACGGTTGTCGTTACAGGAGACCGCAACGAACAAAACCGCAAGGAAGCTTCCGTGATTGTTAATGCAATGACGCCCAGGCTTTTTACTAACATTCAGGCATCCACCGTAAGTGAATCAATGAATTTTTGTCCTGGCCTCAGAATAGAAAACAACTGTCAGAACTGTGGATTTAACCAGGTAAGAATGAATGGTCTGGAAGGGCCTTATTCACAGATACTTATCAATAGTCAACCCATTTATAGCGGGCTGATGGGTGTTTATGGTATTGAGCTGATACCTTCCAATATTATCGACAGGATTGAAGTTGTCAGAGGAGGTGGTTCAGCCCTGTATGGAAGCAACGCCACTGCCGGAACCATCAACCTCATCCTGAAAGATCCCATTAACAATTCTTACGAATTTGGGACTTCAGGAAATGTTATTGGTACCGGTGTGAAGGGCTCAGGTGATGTAGCACAAGACTACACAGTAAATGCTAATGCTTCTGTGGTTTCACCCGATCATAAAACAGGAATGGCCGTATATGGGTTTTTCAGGAAACGTCAGCCATGGGATGCCAACAATGACGACTTCTCGGAATTGGCGATGATCAAGAATACGACTTTCGGAACAAGGCTGTTCCATAGATTGGGTTATAAGAGCAGGATCAGTGCAGACTTTTTCAACATCAATGAAAACAGGAGAGGCGGCAACAAGTTCGATGAACCTGAGCATGAAGCAGATATCGCAGAAGCCGTCGACCACAGGATCATTTCAGGAGCATTGTCGTTTGAAACCTTCCTTAGGAGCACCGATAGACTTTCAGTATATGTTGCTGCACAAAATGTCGGAAGAGATTCATATTACGGTGCTGAGCAATCATTGAAAGACTATGGCAAGACAAACAGTTTCTCTTACAATGCAGGTGCACAATACCATTGGGTGCAGGGTATTTCAAAAATCACCGGAGGGATTGAATCAAGAGGAGAGTCCCTGAATGATAAAAAGTCAGGATACCCCGACCTTGAGAATGCTTACATTGGCCCGGATTCATCCTTTGTCATTCCCCATGCAGGAAATACAACCATTGCTGACCAGGCAACAAATACGACGGGGGCCTTTGCACAATATGAGCTGACACTGGAAAAGTTCAAACTATCCGTGGGTGCAAGGTATGATCATTACACTGTTTCAGACAAGAAAAATTACGATGAAGACAAATCAGGAAATGTCCTCAGCCCGAGGGTTACAGTTCTTTACGATGTCAGGGATTATCTTCAGGCCAGGGTTAGTTTCAGTCAGGGATTCAGGGCACCACAAATTTTCGATGAGGACCTACATATTGAAACTTCTGGCTCGCGTCAGGTTATTCATGAAAACGACCCGGATCTGAAGCAGGAAACCAGTAATAGTTTTATGGCTTCTCTCGATTTCAACAAAAGCTTCGGGCTTACCCAGCTCAGTATTCTGGCAGAGGGATTCTATACCATGTTAAACGATGCATTCGTAAATGAATATGGAGAACCCGATTCAAACGGTGTGGTTATTTATACCAGGAAGAATGCCGGGAAAGGGGCAAATGTCTATGGGCTAAACCTTGAACTAAACCTTTATCTGAACCAGCATTTCAACCTGGGTTCAGGCTTTACCATACAAAAGAGCCATTATGAAGAAGTTCAGGATTTTGATACAAAGGATTTTCTGAGAACACCTGACCAGTATGGATACCTGACCATGGAGGTGAAGCCAATTAAAAAACTGGTTGTATCTGTTTCAGGGACCTATACAGGGACAATGCTTGTCCCTTATTTCGGTACTGAAATTCCAAATCCTGAAGAAGGAGAACTCAGAACCAGCAAAGCATTTTTGGATATGGGCTTAAAACTCCGGTACAACATAAAGCTTAATGGCGCTACTTTACAGCTCTTTACAGGGATTAAGAACATCTTCAACTCGTATCAGGATGACTTCGACAGGAGCATTAACAGGGATCCGGGGTACATCTACGGACCACTGCTGCCAAGGACTGTTTACTTTGGTTTTAAGATCGGGAATATGCTGGGGGATTAAACCTTCTATTCAATTATTGTAACACCACCTCTTTCCCCACAACTACCGGGAGGGAGTTTTCATCCTTCAGATAAACGGTTACATAATAGAGCCCTTTTGCCGAACCAAATTCTGACTCATTGATAACCAAGCTGTTATCGACATAAATCGAATCCATAGCGCTGTTGATACATCCAAGATCATCTTCATAGGTATAAGTTATATCGTTCCATCCTATGGGAGCCATTTGTGGGTCAAACAATCCATCCGGTGAAACACCGTCACCACTGAAAGTTCCGCCAGCAGGTTCTGCTGTTAACTGAACCGGAACAATCAAGCCAATTCGATCTTAACATTAACACCTGAAAAGAAATTTTGTTTGGATTCTCTCTAAATAAGGAGATGCGGGATACTAACTTAAAACCCTGCTTATTAACCTGTTAACCCTTTCCCTGACTTCATATGGCGTTGGATTTAAGGCTTTCGTCGAGAAAATTCCGCGATCTGCATCAATGCGTTCAAAAACCTGAAGGTAGAGATCAAAAATAAGTTCCAGGCTGAAGAAATACCCCGGGTTCATTTTACCCTGAAGGAAGCGTAGCGTTTCTTCTACCTGTCCTTTATATTCCAGGGCTTTCTGCTGATAGAACCCGATCATTCCACGGAAACCGGAAGAAATGGGGGCTCCACCTGCAATCTCCCTGAGGTCAGAGGAATCGAGATCGTAAAGTTCCATAACATCACTGGCGAAATAATTCAGGTTATCCTCCTGATCTTTCTGGAAATCTCTGATGATATGAACGATATAGCTGAACAGGGCGCATGGACGTGCAAGATCCGCAATGTTCTGAAAAGGCTGGACATACGAGCCGTTCAATGCCTCCAGGCAGGCCAGGTGAACGAATACGGAAGCAGGTCCATTGGAAGCGCCTTCCGAATAATCCAGGAAATCCTGAAAGGTCGGAAAGGAATTGTTATGTATGTCATAGATCATGGACCGTGCAAAGTTGTTGAAATAGCTCAGGGGAATTCTGAAAGTCTCTATGGTTTTGCTCACCTCTTTCAGGAAGCTGTCTTCCACGGATACTCCGTTCAGGCATTCGATCCATTTATTCACTTTCTCCGAATAAAGTTCTTTGTCCATGCACGACAAAGTCTCATCTTTTGTCTTTTTATCGTCTATCAGGTCATCAACCGTACGCATGAAGCGGTAGCAGGTTATGGCGGCCTCCAGCCTTTTCTTTTCCCAGAAATGAGCAGCAATCAGGATATTGGGATGCTTATCAATGTTCTCAATATCAATTCCTGCGATGATGTCCTGAATGCTCGTTTTATTTTCGTGCATCTGCAAAGGGCTGTTTGGATGGATAAAACTTTTGAATTTTTTCGGCAACCAGCTTTCCTGAAAGGATGGCCATGGGTACACCGTTGCCGGGATGAGTGCTCCCTCCGGCGAAAAACAGGTTTTTATATTTCCTGTGCCGGTTATGAGGCCTGAAATACCCCATTTGCATCAGATCATGGCTGAGGCTGCCAAATATGGCTCCCCTGGAAAGGTTGAAAACGCTCTTCCACGTTACAGGCAGGTATGCACTTTCAAACTTTATATGCTTTTCAAAATCCCGTATCCCTTCCTGTTCGAGCCTTCTGAAGACCGCCTTCCTGTTTTCATCACGGATCCTGTCCCAGTCATACTCCTTCCCCTGCCTGAGGTAGTCAAGCGGTATGATGATGCTGACCGAAGCCTGGCCATCAGGAGCTGCAGTTGGATCGGATTTCACCGGGGAATGTAAATAAAAGCTGGGGTCATAGCTCACATCATCCCCGTTGAACACACCTTCGATGTTTTTCCTGTAATCTTTTGAAACAAAGACATTATGCTGTTTTATACCCGGAAAATCCCGGTCCATCCCCCAGTAAAATACCAGGGCCGAACAGGTGTATTTCAGCCTGTTAAGTTTACTGACATACCTGCTTTCAGGAAGCAGTTCATTGTAAACATAAGGCAGGTCGGCATTTGAAACAACAATGTCAGCCTTTTCCACCTGCCCATCCTGCAACCTGACCCCTGCTACCCTGTTCCCTGCAACCTCAATGCTGCTAATTTCCGACTTATAACTGAATTCTACCCCATATGACTTTGCAATAGAAACCAGGCTTTCGACGATGGCATGCATCCCGCCCCGTGGATACCATACCCCTTCGGTGAGTTCCAGGAATGGCAGCATGGCGAAGATGGCTGAAGCACGGTATGGATTCTGTCCGACATAAATGTTCTGGAAAGTAAAAGCAATGCGAAGTTCCTCGCTGGTGAAATAATTTACTGACCGGCGATAATGGTTGCAGAAAGCCTTTGTCTTATGCAACATCCTGATGTTCTTATAATTAATGAAATCAAAGATGTTGTAATAGTTTACATCGATGATCCTTTTCATCGACAGCAGATATGAGTGATAACTTTCCTGCATATATTCCAGGAAGCGGGGATAACAACCTTGTTCAAACTTTTCGAGTTGCATTTGCATTTCCGCCAGGTCGGAACTAAACAGGAGCTCCTTGCCATTGGCATATCTCAGGCTGTAAACGGGATCCATCCGGTAAAGGTCCAGTTCATCTTCCATGGAAGTCCCGAAATCCTTATACATCCTGCGGTATATTTCTGGCATCATCAGCAAGGTAGCTCCAATGTCGAAGCGATGTCCTTCCTTTTCAAAGCTGGCGCAGCGGCCGCCAGGATAACTGTTTTTCTCCAGGATGGTTACATCATATCCTTTCATAGCGAGGTAAATAGAGGCCGTCAAACCACCAATACCTGCTCCGGTAACAACGACTTTTTGCTTTTTCATTCCTGTTTGGTCATTATAGACAGCACAAAGATCAAAGGTTTGCAATCGCCAAAGATGAAAAAAAAACCGATGCAGGATGTTAAAGGAAACTTAATTTATCTGAATACCACACATGAATATGGATACTCCTTCTCATGTGGAATATTTATACCCTTGCAAAGAAAGGTTTCACTATATCCAAGGATTCACTTCTCCGGGAAACTAATTCTTCCATTTTGATTATATTTGTCATAATCAAGATAATCTCAATAACCAAAACCCAACATCATGTCATCAGAAAAACCACAATGGTCATACAACGAATTCCTGGCTTACCTTTTATTGTATGCAGCCAATGCTGATTTCAACATCAACGATGAAGAACGGAAGCTCTTGTTATCAGGCCTCAACACTTATGATTACAATAACATCAGCAAGGCTTTTGACAAAAGCAATGATTATGAGCGTTTGCAGGTAATTGAATCATTCCGTGACAGTTATTATCCTGATGACCATTCCAAGGAAAAACTCTTAAACGACCTCAAAAAGATATTTCTTGCTGACGAAGAATACAATTCCGTTGAACGGGCTGTGTTTATGGGATTGAGGAAAGTGTTGTTATAATAAATCATATTCCACTTCTGCAAACACTTTCAGGCGGATCTCTTCTGCACTTTCCCGGTATGCATCCTTAACGGCTTCCTGCAGGTTTGCGCCTTCTCCTTCAATATCATTGGAGTACTTTTGGAACTTCACTTTCCCATCCCTGTCTTTTATGACCAGGGAATAATCCAGCAAGGCCCTTTGTGGGCTCCTTTTTTTCGTATTCGCTTCAATATTAACCAGGAAATCGGCATCGCCCCTTATTGAAGTGGCTGTGTTTCCTTTCGAAAGCAATTCAGCAAGAAAAGCTTGTTTCAGCATATCTTGTCCAAGGGGTTTTCCCAGGTTCTTCTCCTCTGATGCAACATAAAAAACCGGTTCCCTGATCAGCACATTCATGCTGGTTGTGGGAATCCTCATATTCCAGATGATCTTTCGCAGGGTAAGGTCTTTGGTGGATGACCGAAGCAAGTCCCCAATGTCCAGGCTGGCATAGAACTTTCCTGATGTACTGCGTGATTTAACTTTGTCGATGCGGAAAGAAACCATCCCTTTTGCATTGCTGTTTGACTTGTCATCAATCACTGACTGTGCTGAGAAACCAGCACTAACAGGCAAGGATGGGATGGGATATCCTTTTCGGTCTGTTACAGAAAATAAAAGTTGATTTTCGGATAACGGATATCCTCTGATGGCCTCAATTTTCTTGCTTGCAGGTGTTATTACGATGTCATCCAGGAATGTCTGCAGTTCAGTAACGAGGAAATTGGCAAGGTACACTTCTTTTCCTTCAATGGTTGTTTTCAGGGGCTCGTGCAGGAAAGCGTGGAGTTCATCCAAAGCCTTTATGAGGGAAGACAATGCATCCCCATATTCCTTTGACCGGCTGAAAATTACCGCCTTCTCATATTCCGAAACAGCCTTGTCCATCGCCTTGCGGAATTTCTCTTCCTGGAGTTTCCTGTGCAGGGATTTCGATAATCGATAGTACTCCATGTAGTATTCTTCACCATCATAAGAATCCACAAGTTCGTAGCCTTCCAACACTTCCTGGCTGGATGTGATAACCTGATAGCTATAATATTCATCAATATCGAAATTCACCTCAACGGTCCTTAGGACAGACTCTCCTGAAACTGTTACAGATATCTCCTCAGCCAGGTTGTTCAGGGCATATTGCCGTGCAGCTTTTTTATATTGCTCCACATTGGCCGACTTCCTTCCAAAACCGACCCCTGTGTAATACCCTTCTACCATTGGTTTTCTCTTAGCCCAGTCTGGCCAGTCCTTCCTTACTTTTAACAGGTCTTTCCTGGATGCACATCCAAAAACCATCAATACCGAAACAAACAACAATACTTTTCTCATCATTCAGGATTATAGGAGTTAACTTTTCCTGCAATATTTATAGTGGCATCCTCTATGACCTCTTCAAGCATAGACTCGATCCCCCTGATGCGCCGTGAATTATTCAACAGTTGCTGCAGATGTGATCTTGCACGGTAGTTATCGTGAATATCATCCTTCTCAGAAGCCTTATTCTGGTATTCCCAGTAGCCTGGCAACAATTCGCCTTTCCCGCCTTTGAACTCTGCGTAATGCAATCTGTCTTCCTCGTTTGCGGTAAACCGCTCACTGACAAGCACTTCTTTCGTATTTGCAGAGACCATTTTGTAGCTCAATATAATAGATACAGAATTTTCCTTTTCATATTCCTGGTAGTAAACCTTATGGTATTTGGTGCGGGTCTCCTCCATTCCTGTTTCAGGATCCTTTACTTTGTATTCCTGTTTCAGGAAGCCTTTTTTTCTTTTTGTCTGCAACGGACCGGTGCGTGCAGAATATTTCTGCAACTCACAGGTTAGAGTGGCCTTTGCCTTTCCCGGGTTTTCAGGATCCATGAGTTGTATGAAAGGATTTCTTAAGCGTGAAAGGCGGGATTGTAACTCAGAATAAATTGCCCTGGCCAAAACTGGTTGTCTGGCCAGGTCTTTAACAGGAAGGAGTTCAACTGTGACACGGCCTTCTTCCAATGCTTTTGCCTTCAGTACCTCAGAGTTTTTATAGTTTCCGGCACGGTTCAGGATGATGTTAAAAAGGTCATATGCCATCCTGTATTTATCCTGATCCATGGCTTCCAGAGCAGCACGGTAATCGGGCTCATTGCGGGCCTCATTGTACAATGCCTTCACATCCTTATAATCGTCCTCCAGGATAATAATATCACGGAAGACTTCTGCGGCTTCCCGGAAGCGTTCCTCCTGTAAAAGACGGTATCCTTGCTTGTATTTCTCAGAGAGATGGGTGCTTTTCACCTCCTGGTAATATTCATCATACTTTTGCGGAAAAACCAGTCCTACCCCAAGTTCCCCCACATTCTCCTCGTATTCCCTGGCATCCAGATAGTCATTCACCGCCAGCTCCACCTGGTTGTTCAGGTAGGCATCGTAAAAGTTGTTCAGCTTGTTTTCCAGGACCACCTGACCTGTTCTTTTCAAACCGATCATGGCATCCACATTGTTGTTCTTTCTCAGCAGAGCACGGTAGTAATGATCAGCCGCTTCTGTGATCATGCCAGCCTGCTCCAGTTCATAAGCCTGCTTTGTCAGTTTCTTTGAAACACAGGAGGAAAGAATAATTGTAAAAAACAATAACAAAAGGAAACCAGGCCTGTTGTTCATATTCTTTTTTGACAAATTTATTAAAAATATGGTATTAGCCATAAAGACCCCAAGACTCAAAGGCCTTTAGGATAAAAGGGACTCCATCCTAAGGGACTCCATCCTACGGGATGGAGTCCCTTTTAAAATAAATCACTCCAAAATGAGTTATTCAAAAG
>JAGYLD010000098.1 GCA_018401355.1 Bacteroidales bacterium | reverse complement strand
AAGTAACTTTTTATTGATATTTTCATAATCTTTGATCCGGATTATTATCCTGATATTTCTATTTTTGCCAAAAATATTCATCAGCATGGAATTCAAAAGAGAAGACCTAAAGTTATTTGAAAAGAAAGGGATCGCCAAACATCAGATTGAAGAGCAGATAAGGCATTTTATCAATGGATTTCCTTTTGCAAGCCTTGATTCACCTGCCACGCCGAAAAACGGAATAAAGGTCTTTTCGGAGAAAGAAACAGATCATTACGTTCGTTTGTTTGAAGAGAACATGGGAGATCGCAAGCTCGTTAAGTTTGTCCCGGCTTCTGGTGCTGCCACCAGGATGTTTAAACATCTTTTTGCCTTCCTTGAAAATAATCCTGAAAAAAATGCAGAGATCCTGGAAAACGATCAATCTTTCAATTCCGTTTACCATTTTATTGAAAACATTCGATCTTTTGCATTTGCCAAAGAGCTTGACAACATCTTGAAACAACAAGGAGAAAGCCTGGATTCTTTGCTTGAAAAGAAGGATTATAAATCACTCATTGGATATATCCTTCACGAAAAAGGACTGAATTATGGTGCATTGCCCAAAGGCATGCTGCATTTTCACAAGTATGATGATGCCTCCCGTCTTACCATGGAAGAACATATGGTAGAAGGCGCATTTTATGCCCGTAACCATGACAGTTCTGTTTATATTCATTTTACAGTATCTCCCGAGCATCTGGACAGTTTTCAAAAGCAATCGGAAGAACTAAAAAAGAAGTATGAAAAGGAATACGGGGTAAAATATTTTATTGATTTCTCAACTCAGAAAGAATCCACTGACACCATTGCGGTTGATATGCAAAACAATCCTTTCAGGGACAAAAAAGGCAACATCACTTTCAGACCTGGTGGACATGGCGCCCTTATTGAAAATCTGAACAGGATCAAGGCCGATATAATTTTCATAAAAAACATCGACAATGTAGTACCGGACCGGCTAAAACCTGAAACATACAGATATAAGAAGCTTCTCGGAGGCTTTCTGATTGAACTTCAACAAAAGGTATTCGGATTCCTGGAAAAAATTGATCAGGGCCTGTTGAATGAATATGACATAAATGAAATCCAGGAATTTATGGAAAATGAGCTGATGATCAATTTTCCCGATGATTTCAACGACCTGGAGCTTGAAAAGCAATTCAACTATATTCAAAACAAATTAAACAGGCCAATCAGGATTTGCGGCATGGTAAAGAACGAAGGTGAACCTGGTGGAGGACCATTTTGGATAATCAATGACCGTGGAGAAAAATCGCTTCAGATTGTCGAGAAATCACAGATAGATACCAGTGATGAAGGGCAAAATCAAATCCTCCAGGCATCTACCCATTTTAATCCTGTAGATTTGGTATGTGCAACCAATGATTTCCAGGGTAAACATTTCAACCTGAAGTCCTTTATTGATCACAACACAGGATTTATATCCATTAAGTCGAAAGACGGCAAAGATCTGAAAGCATTAGAATTGCCTGGATTATGGAATGGTGCCATGGCCGACTGGAACACCATTTTCGTGGAAGTTCCCATTATCACCTTCAATCCCGTAAAAACCATTAATGATCTGCTGAGAGAACAGCATCAATAGAAATTCTGGACTCTGGACTCTGGATGTGTGGGTGAAGGTTTTGAATGTGTGGGTTTGGATAATGCATTACTCAAACTATTCACCCAAACCCTAACATCCAGAATCCAGAGTCCAGAGTCCAGAATCCAGAATATTAATCAAACCTTAACATTGTTTTTACAATTTATTAAACTCTTACAGGGAATTTTGCAGCATATATAAAACCTGCATTTTCCCAAATGATTTTATCTGAGAACACAATTTTGCTGGTCGATGATGAACCTGACATCCTGGAGTTCATAAGTTACAACTTAAAAAGGAATGGATATAAGGTTTTTACTGCATCGAACGGCATTGAAGCAATACACCTTGCCCGGAACATACTGCCTTCTCTGATCATTCTTGATGTCATGATGCCAGAGATGGACGGTATTGAAACCTGCGAGGAACTCCGTAAGATCCCGGAGCTCAACAACACGATCATAGCCATGCTGAGCGCCCGCGGGGAGGATTATACACAAATTGCAGGATTTGAAGCAGGTGCGGATGATTACATTAAAAAGCCCATAAAACCGGCCGTTCTCAGCAGCAGGGTTACCGCTTTAATGCGAAGGTTAAAAACCACCATAACCAACGCGACCACTATAATCAGGTTAAAAGACTTCATCATCGACAGGGAAAAATACATGGTTATCAAGGATGGAAAGGAAATTACCCTGCCAAAGAAAGAATTTGAACTTCTAATCGTGTTAACCTCCAAACCCGACAAAGTGTTTTCAAGGGAAGAAATTCTCAGTATGATCTGGGGCAATGATGTGGTAGTTGGAGACCGTACGATCGATGTACATATCAGGAAAATCCGGGAAAAAATTGGTCTGGATAATATCAAAACATACAAGGGGATTGGCTATAGCTACTCCAGTTAAGCAACATGTTAGACAGCCACAAAAATCACTTTAATTAAATGTTAATTTTTTTAAGAAATACGCCGGTATACTTAACACAAGATTAACAAAACGTTAAAATACACTTAGGATATAAAGTATTCCTTTGCAGCAAATGACAACCCTTAATTAAATCAATAACAAAATTTTAAACGTCATGAAAAAGAAGAATTTTCAGTTTTTTGCCATGCTTATGCTGGCAGTATTAGTTACCTTTTCTGCTTGTAAAAAGGATGATGATGATGATGACAACACTCCTGCACCAGCACCCGAGTACACGGTGTTACAAGGAAACATCACTGCCAATCAAACACTTGATGCAGCTAAAAAGTATTTAATTGACGGATTTGTTTTCGTCGAAGATGGTGTAACACTTACTATTGAAGCAGGTACCCTTCTTGAAGGAAATCCTGGACAGGGTGAGAATGCTAGTGCACTCATCGTAAAAATGGGTGGTACACTCATTGCCAATGGTACTGCCAATGAGCCCATTATCATGACCGGCCTTGGTGATGGTAAAGATGGTGCATACCTTCCTGACATCAGGGGTCTCTGGGGAGGACTTATCATGCTTGGTAAAGCCACAACAAACAACACCATTGCAAAAAGGATCGAAGGTGTTCCTGAGCAATACAATGCATTTTATGGCTTCGACGCAAATAACGGAGCAGATGACAATGACAACTCAGGTAGCGTCCAATATGTTTGCCTCCGTCACGGTGGCACTGACATTGGTGCTGGTAATGAGATCAACGGCCTTACACTTGGAGCAGTTGGTAAAGGAACAACTTTTAATTACATCGAAGTTATGGCCAACAAAGATGACGGCGTTGAATTCTTTGGCGGTGCTGCTCAAATGAAACATGTATTCGTAGCATGGGTTGGTGATGATTCATTCGACTATGATGAAGGTTTCCATGGAAAAGGACAGTTCTGCGTTGCACTTCAGGCAGAAGACGCAGGTGACCGTTGCGCTGAGCAGGACGGTGGTACTGGGGATGACGAAGCAGCAGCTCCTTACGCACAACCTACTTTCTTCAACACAACTTATATTGGAAACGGCAACAAACTGATGGTATTCCGTGACAATGCAGCAGGGATCTATGCAAATGCCATTTTCCACAACACTGGTAAAGGTGTTAACATTGAATACCGCGATGACAAACACTCAAGCTTGGAATGGTTACTGGATGCTTCTCCGGCGGCTACATTGAAGGTTCAAAACAGTCTCTTCAGCAAAATCGCAGACGAAGATGTTGCATCATCTGTTGTTGCTTATGCTGAATCAGGATCCCTTCCAGCAGGATACGAAACAGCTTTGGCAGATATGTTCAACAACAACGCCAACGCCATTGAAGAAGTTACTTTCCAGGCAAATGGAATCGTTCCTACTGGTGCTTCAACTCAGCCGGTTGCAGCTCCTACAGATCCTTTCTTTGAAACAGCTGCCTACCACGGTGCTTTCCAACCAGGTGGATCTAACTGGGCTCAAGGATGGACATTACTTTTCAAATAATATTATGACCCGATAAAAGATAAGCTGATGGGTTAAAGTCCTATCAGCTTATTTTTCTTTATGCAGGTTTCTGAATTCTCCAATATTGAAAACAGGCTAATATTTAAAACCCAACAAGAATGTCAAGAAAAATTATACTATTCACCTCAATTTTGTTGCTTATTACATTCGGCACATTTGCACAAAATGGCTTCCTGAGAGGAAAGGTCATTGATAAAAAATCCGGTGAAACCTTGATTGGGGTAACAATTTTTGTTGAAGGCACTACCATGGGAACCCTCACCGACTTTGATGGGAACTATAGCATGCCTATTCCGGCTGGTACCTATACGATAAGGATCTCATATATTTCCTATCAAACACAAACTTTTCCGGACATTGTCATCAAGGATGGTGAAGTTACACTTTTGAATACCAATCTTGAAGATGCTGCAACACAACTGAATGCTGTAGTTGTTACTGCAAAAGCACGGCAAAATACAGAAACTGCTTTGCTCGTGATGCAGAAAAAATCGGCTTCCATGCTTGATGGTATTTCAGCAAAGCAAATATCAAGGCTGGGGGATGATAATGCGGCCGCTGCATTAAAAAGAGTAACAGGCGTTTCTGTCCAGGATGATAAATATGTTTTCGTACGTGGTTTGGGCGACAGGTACACTAAAATCACTATGAACGGTGCCGATGTTCCCGCTCTTGACCCTGAAAAAAATACTGTCCAGGTGGATATTTTCCCCAGCAACATTATTGAAAATATTGTTGTACATAAAACATTTACACCGGACCTTCCCGGAGAATCAACCGGTGGACATGTTGATATCGTCACAAAAGACTTTCCCGAGAATTTTACTTTGACAGCTTCAGCATCATTTGGTTTTAATCCTCAGACAAACTTAAATGATGAATTCTTATCTTATGATGGAGGAAACACCGATTGGCTCGGACTTGATGACGGAACAAGGGATATCCCCTCCATTGCACAATCATACCTGGATCAATACGGTTCCACACAATATCCTACATATCTGTCTGCTGCTGAAGCCAATCAGATGTCTGAGGCATTTAACAAAGAAATGGAACCCAAAAACACCAATTCCTTCTTAAATCAATCATATAAATTCTCTGTTGGAAACCAGGTACCCATTAAAAAAAGGACCCTCGGTTACAACATTGCAATAAGTTATTCCAATAGTTACAGCTATTTTGACAATGGTGAATATGGGCTTTACCAGGAAGGTTTTCAGCCTGATCCATGGAAAGTATTTGATACTGTAAGAAGTGGTTCTAATAAAGTAAATCTTGCAGGTCTGATTAATTTGAACCTGAAAATCAATTCTAAAAATAAGGTAGGATTCAGATACTTAAGAAACCAGGCGGGCAAAAAAAATGCATTATACCGCTCAGGTTACTTTTTCTATGAACACAGAGATGACTATGACCGGAGCCTGGGTTATCTTCAAAGGATATTTGACTCTTATCAAATTCACGGTAAACATGTTTTCCCAAAAATCAATAAATCCATTGCAACATGGTTGGTCTCATATACCAACATGAATCAGAATGAACCGGATTTAAGGTTCTTCGAAAACCTTGCGGATGCAAAGTATTTTGAGATTAAAACCAACGACCAGCCTGCACGTTTTTACAGGGAAATGAGCGAATCTAACCTAAACGTGAAAGCAGATTTTGAAATTCCCATCAATATTATGGGAAATCAAAGCAAAATAAAAGCTGGTGGTCTCTATGCCCTCAAAAACAGAATATTGGATGAAACAAAGTTTGAGCTCAATGTTCAAAGAAGCCTTTATCCAAGGGGTATGACAATCTCAGAATTTCTAACAAACTATATCATAAGTACAGATTCATTAGTTGGATGGTATTACCTGGCAGACCAAAACCAGGATAACAACAACAGCTATGAGGCCGATCAAACAATCGGTGCAGCATATTTAATGATAGACTGGCCAATTGTTGAACGTTTGAGGTTAATTGCAGGTCTCAGGGTTGAATATACTGATATGAAGGTCACAAATAATATTGACAAAAATGATACAAAATACAAAAGTGGGGGTTTTGACAAGTGGGATCCTTTGCCATCATTAAACCTGATTTACAAAGTGACCGATGAAATGAACCTAAGGCTGGCCGGTTCACAAACAATCGCAAGGCCTGCATTCAGGGAAATAGGTACCAACTATTATGATTACAAACTTGGTATTTTTGTTCAGGGTAACCAGGATTTGAAGCGTGCTCTTATAACCAATATTGACCTACGATGGGAATGGTTCTTCAAAAGAGGCGAGAAACTTGCTTTATCTGGTTTTTACAAACATTTCCAGGATCCTATCGAACAAAAACTTTCTGCCACAACACAAAACTTTGAGATCAAATATGTGAACACTGATGAAACAGACCTATATGGTTTCGAATTTGAATTCCGCAAAAAACTTGATTTCATTGGATTCCTTAGAGACTTTAGCTTCGGAGGCAATTTCACATATGTGCACTCAGTTGTAAAATTAACAGAGGATGAATTGGCAAAACGCAGAATCGGAGATCCTGATGCAGAAGACACCAGGCCGATGATAGGACAAGCACCATACGTTGTGAATGCCTATCTGGGTTATGAAAACGATTCTATTTCACTGGAATCAAATATTGGGTTCAATGTAACCGGAGAAAAACTGTTACTTATTACCCAAGGATCGACCCCATATATATTTGAACAACCGTATCCATCCCTGAATTTCAATATCAATAAGGGAATAGGAAAACATTTTACATTGGAGCTCAGTGTTGATAATATACTTGATCCGAAATACGAAGCCGTTCATCACTTCGATTCAGGCGACAGATATTATGTGCGCTACAGCCTCGGAAGAACCTATAAACTTGGAATTAAATATCATATTAACTAATAGTTGATAAATAAAAAAGTGCAGGCAACAGTTGTTTCCTGCACTTTTTTTATATTGCAGAACAATACATTACACAATACAAATGAAAAAAATTACTTTTCTGGTATTCCTTTCAATAGTCGTAATGACTTCATGCGAAAGAAGGATAAAATATGACCATTTTGATGAAAACAAGCTTTTTTCACTTTATGAACTATACGAGATGAAGACCTACCGGTCTCTTGACAAAGCCATGGAAAATCCGGATTCAGTATACAAGCTGGTACTTTTCGGTAAAAACCTTTCTTCCGTACCACGGGAAATATACAATTTAAAATACCTGAACACGCTTGAACTGACAAGGAACAAGATCTCAGACCTTCCACTGTATATTGGAGATATGCTCTATCTGCAAGGCCTTTACCTCGACGAGAACGAGTTCAGACAAATACCGGAAGAAATATACAATATGCCAAACTTGAGGCGGTTAAGAATTGGCAGCAATAAAATAGAAGTCATTCCGGAACAAATTTTAGAAATCCCGCTCCTTGATGAATTGTACTTAGAGGACAATGAAATCACTGAAATTCCCGACTATCTGTATGATATCAGAAAACTGAGAATACTTAAGCTGAACGACAACATGATTGACACCCTCAAACCAGATATAGCTGCTCTTGACAGCCTTGAATTGTTATATCTCAATAGGAATAACCTTAGATCGATCCCCTATGAGATAGCACAACTTAAAAAACTCAGGGCACTTGAAATAAAAGGGAATCCCATTCCATTGGCAATAGTGGATAGCTTGAGAAAGTTCATGCCAAATACCAAAATTACCTATTAAACATCCTAGGGAGCAAGTCGCTTTGTAGACCAGGACCCATCTTTTTCAAGAACATAAACAATCCTATCGTGCAAGCGATTTCTCCTACCCTGCCAAAATTCAAAATATTCAGGAATTAACCGGTATCCACCCCAGAAGTCAGGCAGTTCTGGATCCTTTCCGGAAAGCTGGTCAAGTAAATCATCCCGATGCTTTTCCAGATAAGCTCTTCCAGGCACCTCGCTGCTTTGACGTGAAATAATTGCGCTGACACGACTCTGTCGGGGCCTTTTGTGGAAATAAGTCTCAGATACTTTCCTGATTGTTTTTTGTATATTCCCTTCAATCCTGATTTGTCTTTCAAATTCCGCCCAGTAAAAAAGCAAAGCACCATTTGGATTTGATGAAATCTGAATGCCTTTGCGGCTATTATAATTTGTAAAAAAAACAAATCCATCGGAATCAAATTGCTTTAACAATACCATTCTTGAAGACGGCTTGCCATCATGAGAAACGGTTGACAATGACATAGCTATCGGTTCAGAAATGTCTGAGTCAAGTGCAAAATGATACCAGGATTCAAATAGATCAAGAGGTTCTGCAGGCAGAGTCCCCTCATCAATTGCTCCATATTCTTGATTTTCTTGATTATTTGTTGCCTTATGACTGTTCATTTATTTCATATTTGATTTTAAAGTATGACAGATACATCCTGAAAAATATTAACTTAGCATATCTATGAATGTTCATAACCTTTCATATATGAGTAAACAATCCATATCGGCTTTGGTTGTCGAAAATCCTGCGGATACTGAACCCAGAATCAAAACCAGTGTAAAAGAGCTGGTTGAGGAAGTTTCTACTGCCACAGGCTACAAAAAGGCTATTGAATTATACAATGAGTTACAACCAGATCTGGTAATAACTGATCTAAAACTTCAGGATGGAGATGGGTTTGAACTGAT
>JAGYLD010000097.1 GCA_018401355.1 Bacteroidales bacterium | reverse complement strand
TAATTGTTTATATATACTTTCTTTGTAAATATCTCACCTTGATGATAGACCCTCAAAAAATACAAGCCTTCATCCAGGCCTGAAACATCCAGGTTCACGATGCGGTTTTCGCACAAAGTATTGCTGCGAACCCTGTTCCCCAGCAGGTTGATCAACTCCAGCGAGCTCCTGCAAACAAACTCTTCCGGAACTTCCACATTCAAGCGCTGGTTAGTGAATTTTACTTTTACATTGAAAGGCTTGCTGATAGTGTTACGTTCGTCATTAAAGCGAAAATCGCTCCTTTCTCCTACATAAACATAATCAATGGCCAGGTCACCTTGAGGCCCGTTACCTGTGATCCCTATGATCCTAAAGGTCAGATTCCTGCCTGAAAACCTTCTCAAATCCAGGTTGGCCACGTACCAGGTATTTCCTTTGTCGCCATTGAAAAAGCACAAACGTTCTTTCCAGGTTTCTCCTTTGTTGGTACTTATAAGAACTTCCAAAGTACCTATGTCGCGGCCATTCATATTATAAGCAAATGCAAGCACGGGCTCATTAAGTTTTGCTATGTCGAATTCAGGACTGGTGATCATGGCCCTGTTGGATGGGTTGTTCTGTACCGCTTTGATGAAAATATAACAATCACCTTCATAAGCATTCATCGGACCTGTCTCATCGGTTGGGGTCATACCCACATTCAGGCTCCAGTCAAAATCATCATCAACATCCTGTGTCCATTTGCCATAAACATACTCAAAGCTTTCCATGTATGGAAAGATTGAAATAGTATGGTCACTATCCTGGGCCATCGCAAAACGGGGAACCAGGATAATGACCGGCAGAATGATTAACAGCGATAAGATCTGTTTTGGCTTATTGATTAAAGTGTAGAATTGTTGCATGCAGATTGGCTTTTTTTTGTTCCTGCAAGATATGATCATTTAAGCCAAAAATCAATGAGATAAAGATTGATTTTTATGTGCGTATCTCTACTAAAAAAGACAGTGAAAATACTTAGATAGTTTTAAACCAGCTCAGTGCATCTTCAGGAAAGAAATTTCCTTTTCCGTCAGATACCGCCACCTTCCGCGCGGCAGGTCCTTCTTCGTAAGGCCGGCAAAGATGACACGGTCAAGTTTTTCCACTTTGTACCCCAGGCTCTCAAAAATCCTTCTGACGATCCGGTTCCTGCCCGAATGTATCTTTACACCAACTTCCTTTCTGTCGTTCGCTATTTCATCATAACCAATACCATCGACTTTGATAAATCCATCATCCAGTTCTATCCCTTCAGCAATGGATTGAAGGTCTTTTTTCGACAACGGCTGATCCAGTGTCACATGATAAAGCTTTTCAATATTGTGGCTGGGATGCATCAGTCGTTTGGCCATATCACCATCATTGGTAATCAGCAAAAGTCCTGTGGTATTTCTATCAAGGCGCCCAACAGGATATATCCGTTCACGGCAGGCTTTCTTTACAAGCTGCATCACAGTTTTTCGTTCAAAAGGATCGTCGGTTGTTGTGATGTATCCTTTTGGTTTGTTCAGCAAAACATACCTTAATGTCTCCGGATTCAGTGTCCGGTTATCATATTGCACTTTATCTGACAGGGCCACTTTCACACCCATTTCGGTGACAACCTTTCCGTTCACCTTAATGACACCTGCTTCAATGAGTTTATCGGCTTCCCGCCTGGAACAAATACCAGCATCGGCAATGAACTTGTTTAATCTGACCATGCCATCATCAACACCCCTGGTATATGTTGTTTTACTATATTTTCTGGGCCTTTTGACCTTGTCTTCTTTCTTTTCCGGAGGGACCGGGCCTTTTTTCTTACCCGGAAATTTATTCAGAACCGCTTTCTTATCCCTTTTCTTCTTGAAAAATACAGAATAATCGCCGTGTTTTACAGCCTTTTTCTTTTTTTGCCGGGACGGCTCTTCCTGATCTTTTCTATTCATTCCTCTGATAATTATTGTGCAAAAGTACAAAACATTGTAACCAGTTGTCAAAGTGTGGGATAGAATGCATCCTGAATATGTGTTATTACGGGATTTTCAGTTTTATTTACTACTGAAACAATATCGAAGCGAACCTCATCGCTGATATTCTTCCGTAATACATAGGCATTGGCTGCCCGGATCAGCAACCGCTGCTTCTTCCTGTCGACAAAGACCTCCGGCTCTCCTGCCCAGGTGCTTGTTCTCGTCTTTACCTCTACGATTACCAGGGAAGGACCGTCACGCATTACAATGTCTATTTCATTCTTTCCAGACGTCCAGTTTTGGTCCAATATGATATAACCTTTTTTCCGCAGGAAGTCCAGGGCAAGCTCCTCCCCTTTCTTCCCCACTTCATTATGTTCAGCCATGATATGAATTATTGGTGCAGGGTAACATTTTCATCCGAAACCATTTCGGACTCCCTTCCTAATATTAGTACCCTGTTTTCGGAAATATGCCCAACCGGAGCGGAAAAAAATACAGGATAATCATACTCTTTTACTGTTTCCAGGATGATCTCCTCTGGTATCTTGCCAAATGGTGACGGGTTGTCGTTCATTTCCGTCATCCCCCCGACCAGCAATCCTGCAAGTTTTTCAAGCTTTCCTGACCTCTTCAGGTTCATCATCATGCGGTCAAGATGGTAAAGGTATTCGTCCAGGTCTTCGATCATAAGTATCTTTCCCTCCGTGTTGATATCAGACGCGCTTCCTGTGAGGCTGTATAAGATAGAAAGATTACCACCAGTTAGCAGGCCTTTGCAATTTCCTGGACTATTCATGGGATGAACAGGAAACGAAAACCCTGAATATTCCCCGAATAAAGCAGATCTGAGAGAATCCAGGGCATTATGGGGATTATCATTTTTCAGGTTGACCGGCATCATGGAATGCAAAGTTTCAATCCCAAAATTTTGATGAATATGCGAATGAAGCACGGTCACATCACTAAAACCGGCTATCCATTTGGGCTTCCTGGCAAATTGAGAAAAATCTATCCTGTCGATGATCCTGACAGTCCCATAGCCACCCCGTGCACAAATGATGGCCCTTACCGCATCATCATCCAGCATTTCCTGCAGATCCAAAGCCCTTTGCTCATCAGTGCCGGCAAACTGGTTATACTCTGAAAACAAATGTTTACCGGTCTTTACATTCAGTCCCCAACCTTCAAAAATATCAATGGCCTTCTCAACATAATCACGTTCCACTTTGCGGGCGGTGGAGATGATGGCGATGGTGTCGCCCGGATGGAGATGAGCTGGGGTTATCATGATATGAGGTTTTAGCAAAGTTAATTAAATATCGGATACTGGACTCTGGACTCTGGACTCTGGCTACATTATTCTTATCTTTGCCCAAATTCAGAAAAGCAGCATTATGGCTCAGAGCAACAAGAATTTCAAGAGGTTCACAGTGACTTCGGCCCTGCCTTATGCCAACGGGCCCATCCATATCGGACACCTTGCGGGTGTTTATGTTCCGGCAGACATCTTTGTCAGGTATTTAAGGTCAAAAGGCGAAGATGTGATTTTCATCGGAGGTTCCGACGAACATGGAGTACCCATTACTATCAAAGCCAGGCAACAGGGAGTTACACCTCAGGAAATCGTAGACAAATACCATACGATGATCAGGGATTCTTTCGAAAAGTTTGGGATATCATTCGATGTTTATTCCAGGACGTCTGCGCCCATCCACCATGATACTGCTGCTGAGTTTTTCAGGAAAATGTATGAGCAAGGGGATTTCATTGAGAAGACCACCATGCAGTATTATGATGAGGAAGCCCATCAGTTTCTGGCCGACAGGTACATCACCGGAACTTGTCCGCACTGCAGCTACGAAAAAGCTTACGGCGACCAGTGTGAGAATTGTGGCACCTCACTCAGTCCGACAGACCTGATAAACCCGAAATCCGCACTTAGCGGCAGGGTACCGGTACAGAAAGAAACCAAACACTGGTACCTGCCCCTCGACCAATACGAAGGCTGGCTCAGGGAATGGATTCTGGAAGGACATAAAGACGACTGGAAACCAAATGTTTACGGGCAATGTAAATCCTGGATCGAGCAGGGCCTCCAGCCCCGGGCAGTAACACGTGACCTCAACTGGGGTGTCAGGGTGCCCATAGAAAATACCGAAGGTAAAGTGCTGTATGTCTGGTTCGATGCCCCCATCGGATACATTTCCGCCACCAGGGAATGGAGTGAAAAAACCGGCAAAGACTGGGAACCTTACTGGAAAGATGAAGGATCCAAGCTCATCCATTTCATTGGCAAAGACAACATTGTTTTTCACTGCATCATTTTCCCAGGCATGTTAAAGAAAGAAGGAACATACATTCTTCCTGATAATGTGCCTGCCAACGAATTTCTGAACCTTGAAGGGGACAAGATCTCCACTTCCAGGAACTGGGCGGTATGGTTGCATGAATACCTTGAGGAGTTCCCGGGAAAACAGGATGTATTACGCTACACGCTTTGCGCCAATGCACCTGAAACCAAAGACAACGACTTCACCTGGAAGGATTTCCAGGCCAAAAACAACAATGAACTGCTGGCCATTTACGGCAATCTGATCAACAGGACGATCGTCCTGACAGAGAAGTATTTTAATGGGAAAGTGCCTGAAAGGCAAAAAATATCAGAAGATGACAAAGCCATCCTGGAAGAAATAAAGAAATTCCCGGAACGGATTGGAAGCAAGCTGGATCATTACAGGTTCCGTGAGGCGCTGAGTGAAATGATGAACCTGGCCAGGCTGGGAAACAAGTATCTGACCGATTCTGAACCATGGAAGGTGATCAAAACCGATGAGGATCGCGTGAAGACCATCCTGAATATTTCGCTACAGATTTGTGCCAATCTTTCCATTTTATCAGAACCATTCCTGCCTTTTACAGCAGAAAAGCTAACATATCTTCTGAACATCAAACCTTTGAGATGGGATGAAGCCGGCCATTCTGATATACTGGAATCCGGACATCAACTTAACAAGGCAGAATATCTCTTTGAAAGAATTGACGATAAGGTTATTGAAACCCAGGTCAGCAAGTTACTGGAGGCAAAGAAGCAAAATGAAGCACAGGAGTCGGGAGTCAATCCTGCAAAAGAAAATATTGTTTATGATGATTTTGCCAGGATAGACATCCGTGTAGGAACCATCCTGGAGGCTGAAAAGATTGCCAAAACCAAAAAGTTGATCAAGCTTAAGATTGACACAGGAATTGATCAGCGCACTGTAGTTTCCGGAATCGCTGAATATTACAAATCCAAGGACATTATTGGCAAGCAGGTATGCATTCTGGTCAACCTTGAGCCCAGGAAATTACGGGGCATTGAATCACAGGGCATGATCCTGATGGCGGAAGATGCGAATGGGAAGCTTGTGTTTGTTTCGCCTGCGGAAAAGTTTATGAATGGGAGTGAAGTTAAATAGAAAACCTCCACGCACAATAATATTCCTCCGGATGAGGATCAGGAGGACATGCAATGCATTCTGTCTTTATCCCTGGATCAATGGCTTCGGCAAAGGTTTTGTATTCCACCAAACCACCAGATTTACAGGGATAGTCATCCAATCCTTTGCGTTTACGTGCCGATTGCACACGACAATCATCCATCCTGAAAACAAAGCTATTTTCCGTTTCATCATGGAAAGATTGTTTATTCACTGAAGCATACAAACGGTTTTCCAAGGCTGTTTTCAATCCTTCCAAACCGGGATTTTCGGGCATGTCCAGCATTCTTTTTATGGACCAGGCTTCATAAGGTGAAAACTGTCCCCATGTTGAATCATTGCAGCGTTTGGCATCATTCATGCCATGAGAAAATTCCACGGCCTGGAACCAGACCCCGTCCATGGCAAGCCAGTTCACTGCCACACCCTTTTTCAGTTCTTCCAGCTTTTCTTCCGAAAGGCCAAGCAAAGGTTTTGGCACTCCATCTGCCAGGTCATACTCCAGGATCTTTGCAAGCCTTTTCATATGAATTTCATAGCTGCGGTCCGAAGCTGTTTTCATAACTTCGAAGGCCTTCTCCCTTCCCATTTGATGCTGTACCTCAGCGAACCACATGGCATGATGCATCATGCTGCGGTGAAAATAATCAATGATCAATCTAATGGTTCTGGTCTTCTCTTCCATCTTAAAAAAATTGAAAAATTAATATCTACGGAATTGCTTTATAAATTCAACTGTTTCCTTTTCCTCATGTCCCCGTAGCGAATATCACTTCCTCAGCCCCCTTATAAACAAAGGATCACACAATATACTTGCCAGTACCGATGGTGCTACATCCGTACCATAGCTCTTTAGTTTCTCAATTATTTTCTCCCTCTTCTCATCAGATTCCAGGATATCCCTAATCTCTTTCATTTGTGATCCCTTCAGGTCATCCTGTAAAGCTTCAAAAATGATTTTATAAAATGCATTTTCTTCTCCTACTTTATCTGGCAACCCAAAAGTTTTCAGTTCCTCAATTGAAGCTTCCAGAATCTCCTTGCCCAGCTTCTTACAAGTTTCAAGATATTGCGATGATCCGGTAGTATCCCTTAGCGACCAACTGCTGTAATCATAGGTGATCTTTTCGATCTGCCTTATCTTTTCAGAATGATCCCCAAAAATACGTGCCAGAATAATAATGGTGTATTTTTTCCACGCTTCCAGGTCAAAATCCCTGACCTTAAGCTTATCTATTTGTTTTTGCAGTATCCCAATTTCCTTTTCTGCCATAACTTTATTAAATTTATTGTTTAAAATTAAGAAAGAGAATCGAATAATGAGATATTTAACAGGAATAATTCTGCTATTTTCTTTAATGTTGTGTGGAAAATTTTCCTTATCACAAGCAGATGAATTGGTTTGTCTTGTCTACCATCGCTTTGGTGACGAGCGATATCCTTCAACAAATATTCAAACGCAAGTTTTTGAGAGACAATTACGTTATTTTCAGGATCAAAATTTTAATTTGTTTACGCTTTCTGATGCAATCCGTAAGCTCAAAGATAACTCATTGCCCAAAAAATCTGCAGTCATCACCATTGATGACGGATACAGATCATTTCTGACAGGTGCCATGCCCATCCTGGAAAAGTATAATGTTCCGGCAACTTTATTTATCAACACGGAAACAGTGGGATCAGGAGATTATCTGAATTGGCAAGAAATACGGAATATCAAAGAAAAAGGCATTGAAATTGGCAATCATTCGCATGCTCATGACCATTTTTTAAATTTAAACGATGATAAAAGAAAACAGTATTTCCTGGAAGATTTAAAAACTTCTTCAAATCTTTTTAAAGAAAACCTGGGTTTCAAACCCATAGTTTACTCTTATCCATATGGGGAATGGGATCAAACCATGCAGGATGTCCTTAAAGCTAATGGGATCCTTTGTGCTGCTGCCCAAAACAGCGGGGCGATCAGCAGTTCCAGCAACCTTTTTGCACTACCAAGATTCCCGATGAATGAAATATATGGAAAGATGGAAAGTTTCATAACCAAAGTAAACATTCATGCTCTTCCTATTTTATGGGTAGAACCTGAGCAACCCTTATTAAAAAACAATCCTCCGGTGCTACAAATTGGAATAGAAAAAAACAAAATCATCGAGGAACAAATCAATTGTTTTGTGGATGGTGAAAAATCCTGTATCAAGAGCATTACTTCCAGGGAGAACGAGATTGTTTTGAAGATTGTAACAGAAAAGCCTTTGTCTGATCGTCGCACACTTTATACAATCACAGCACCGCTTATTTCGGGTAAAGGCTGGTGCTGGTACAGCCATTTATGGGTTAAAACAGATGTATCGGAATAATCACTGTCAATCACCCAGGATTCTGAGAAAAGCAGCCGGAATTTCTATAAACAGCGCTTTACCTACCCCTTCGATTTCAACCCGGATCTTTTGTTTCCCAAGCACCCTGACCATGTTTCCCTGCAATCCTTTCATGGGCCCTTCAATAACCTCAACGCTCTTTCCCGGCTTATAATCAGACAGATCAACATTCCTTGTCTCCTCCTGGGTTATAAAAGTCTTAATCGCCTCAATTTGTTGCTCAGGAACAGGAACGGCTTTGCCTTCAAAGGTTATATATCTGATTGTATAGACAGAAGCATTCAGCGCAGTGAAATATTCTTTTGGAGAAACCCTGACAAACAAATAAGATTTAAACAATGGTTCTTCTACCCATTTTTTACGATCAGACCATTGTTTCAAAGTTTTTATCAAAGGCAAGTATGTATCGACACCATTATCCAAAAGATCCAGATAAGCTTTCTTTTCTGATCTGGGTCTGATATATATCACATGCCAGTGGTATTTCCGCCCGCGCTTTTTCATTTAATTTCAAATTTAATAATTAATGTATAAAGAACACATTTTAACCCTAAAAATACAGGGAATATAGTATTTTTGATGTAGGAAAAGCAACTTAATATTGATGGAATACCTGGATGCCTTCTTAGTATCGCTTGTACTTATTTTCATCATAGCATCTTTATATTTGGAGTGGGTTGGACCAGGACTTACTTTTGGTATAAGTGTAATCATGCTTGGTGTTTTGGGAATTCTTACGCCGGTAGAGATCCTTGCCGGTTTCGCCAATGAGCAGATAGCTGTAATCGTCCTTCTACTGATGATTGGTGATGTTACAAGGAAATCCGGAATACTGGACAATTTTTTTGAAAAGATATTTTTATCGGCCAAAACTTATAGAAGTTTTTTATCCCGCCTGATCCTGACTGTTGCAGGATTTTCTGCTTTTCTTAACAACACTCCGCTGGTAGCTATTATGATGCCTTTTACTTATAGCTGGGGCAAG
>JAGYLD010000096.1 GCA_018401355.1 Bacteroidales bacterium | reverse complement strand
TAACCATATAACAATATAACAATATAACCATATAACAATATAACAATATAACCATATAACAATAAATAAATAAAACATGAAAAAACTATTCATCACATCATTATTATCATTATTCACATTATCAATTTCTTTTGCCTGTACGAATTTCCTTATCACGAAGGGAGCCAGCACCGATGGTTCGACGATGATCAGTTATGCCGCCGACTCTCACGTGCTTTACGGAGAGTTATACCACTGGTCTGCAGCCACATACCCTGAAGGTACCATGCTGGATGTATATGAATGGGATACCGGTGAATATCTTGGTCAGATCCCACAGGTTACTAAAACCTACAATGTAGTGGGAAACATGAACGAGCACCAGGTAGCTATTGGGGAGACCACCTACGGTGGCCGTTCTGAACTAGGCAAGCAGCCGGGTGCCATCATGGACTATGGCAGTCTGATGTTCATCGCCCTGCAGCGTTCAAAAACAGCCCGTGAAGCCATACAGGTAATCGCTGAGCTTATGGCCGATTACGGTTACGCCAGCTCCGGCGAGTCATTCTCCATCATGGATGAAGACGAAGTATGGATCATGGAGATGATAGGCAAAGGAGAAGGATACAAAGGAGCCGTCTGGGTAGCACGCCTCGTCCCCGACGGTTATGTATGTGCCCACGCCAACCAGGCCAGGATCACCACCTTCCCGCTGGCCAACGGAGAAAACTCCATCACCTCCGATGATTTCGATAAGATCAACAACCCGGAAGTCAACACCATATATGCAGCAGACGTTATTACTTTCGCCCGTGAAAAAGAATATTTCGATGGCAAAGACAAAGACTTCAGTTTCTCTGACGTATATGCACCGGTAGATTTTGGCGGGGCACGCTGGTGCGAGATCCGCGTATGGGCCATGTTCAACGAAGTAAAGGGCGGCATGGATCAATACTGGGATTATGTGAAAGGACATATCGAGCATGAAAAGAAATTTGCTGATGGCAGCCCCAACCCCAATGGTTTTGCTTCCAACAGGATGCCATTATGGATCAAACCTGAGAAGAAAGTCTCTGTCCATGATATGATGAACTTCATGCGCGACCACCTGGAAGGAACAGAACTTGATATGCGCATGGACATTGGCGCAGGCCCATTCCAGAACCCATACCGCTGGAGGCCGCTGACCTGGAAGGTCGATGGTGTCACCTATTGCAACGAGCGCGCTACGGCCACACAGCAAACAGGATTTTCTTTTGTAGCACAAGCACGTAACTGGTTGCCTGATCCCATTGGCGGAATTTATTGGTTTGGTGTGGATGATGCAGCAAGCTCAGTCTATTGTCCGATGTATTGCAGCATCACCAGGGTACCCGAAGCTTTTGAAAGAGGCAACGGAGCCATGATGGAGTTCACCAACGGATCTGCATTCTGGGTTTTCAACCAGGTATCAAACTTCACATATACCATGTATAACCTCATCCATCCTGAAGTAGAAGCCAAACAACAGACCATGGAAAAGGAATACATTGCTTTCACACCCGCCGTTGATGCCGGTGCACAAAGTCTGATGGAAAAAGACGAAGCCATGGCCGTGGCTTACCTTACCAACTATTCCCGTAATCAGGGCAATGCACTCCTGAGAGAATGGAAAAACTTTTACGAATATCTCTTCACCCGTTTTATGGATGGTAACGTGAAGGCACCCAATCCGGGAAAACAAAACCCCAACCTCGAACAACCCGGCTACAGCAAAGAGTGGTACCGCATCATCGTGGAAAAAACCGGAGACCAGTTTAAGGTTGTGGGGGATGGGCATTGATTGGAGCAATCATGAAAACCATAACTTTCAAAATCATTGTGCTATTGCTGATAGCAGCTTCCTGCCGCCCCGGCCGCATCCACGAAGAGCACCGGAAGATGGAACATGTGGCCTGGAAGAAGCATCAGGATATGACCTTTGAGTTTGAGGTGGAAGATGTTTCGGCTTCTTACGATATCTACCTGGCCATCAGACACGTAACAATTTATCCATTTGATAATCTGCTGGTCAGCACGGTTCTGACTACGCCAGGAGGAGAAAAACGCTATACAGATTATGATTTTGCCATCAAAGACAAGGATGGCAATTTCCTGGGTGAAGGCCTTGGCGACTTATGGGACATCAACCTGCCTCTCCGAAAGAGGTTCACTTTTTCAGAACCCGGGACATGTTTGATAGAACTGGAAAACAGGATGTTAAAAAGCATCACACCGGGCATCGTGGAGATCGGGCTTATCGTGGAGAAAAACTGATCCTCAGGAAAGAAGACTCTCCACCCACTTTTTGTCTTTCATAAGCTGCTGACGCAGGGCTTCAAGGTTCCTAAACTTGATCTCATCCCGGATACGCTCCACGAAATATATCGTAATGGTTTGATCATATATCTCCGTGCTGAAATCAAAGATATGGACTTCAATGGTCAGGTCGCCATGATCAACAGTAGGCCGGTACCCTATGTTACCCATGCCTTTGTACATGACTCCTTCAACTTCTATCCGGCAGGCATATACGCCCACAGCGGAGATCAGTTTATATTCATCCTGTAATTCAATGTTGGCGGTAGGAAAGCCTATGTCCCTTCCGAGCTTTTTTCCGGGCACCACAGTTCCCTGTATTGAATATTCATACCCCAGCAGGTCGCTGGCCAGTTTTACTTCACCAAGCCGCAGCGCATTACGTATCTGTGTTGAGCTCACTGCGATGTTATGGATGAACCTGGCAGGTACCTCCTCCACCGTGAAATTATACTTATTGCCCATCTTCATCAGGCCGGAGATGTCCCCTTCCCTGTTCTTCCCAAAATGATGGTCATAGCCGATCACAAGTTTATAGACTCCTATCTTGTCGACAAGGTATTGTTTCACAAACTCTTCTGATGAGAGGCGGGAAAAGGCCTGGGTAAAAGGAATGATGATCAGGTTGTCGATGCCCGATTTCTCTAACAGTTTATATTTCCTTTCCCGGGTGTTTATGAACTTGAGGTTTCTGTTGTCGCTATGCACCACGAGCCTTGGATGAGGGTGAAAAGTAACCACCACCGTCTCCCCGCCATTCTGTCCGGCCATCTCCTGCATCCTGTGAAAGATCTCCTGATGGCCTACATGGACCCCATCAAATGTCCCTACAGTCACTACCGGATGTTTGATTTTTTTTAAGTCATTTAGATCGTGGTAGATATTCATTTCTCTTTCCTCAAAGTAGCTTGTTTATCACAATATATTCGGCGATCTGAACAGCATTGGTAGCTGCACCTTTCCGGAGGTTATCGGCCACAATCCACATGTTCAGTGAATTTGGAGCAGAAAAATCGCGGCGTATCCTTCCCACAAAGACCTCATCTTTACCCGCAGCGTTAATGGGCATAGGATAACTGAGATTTTTGAAATCGTCTTCCAGGATAACACCATCTGTCTCCGAAAGTATTTCCCTTACCTCATCCACCTGGAACTCATCTTCAAATTCAATGTTCAATGCCATGGAGTGCCCATACATAACAGGCACCCTGGCCACAGTAGCACTGACACGGATGCTTGTGTCATCCAGGATCTTTTGGGTTTCGAAAAGAAGCTTGTTTTCTTCTGCGGTGTAGCCGTTATCGTCGAAATCTCCTCCATGTGGAATAACATTCAGGTCTATCTGATGAGGATAAGCCATATCGCCTTCCCGGCCCTCTCTTTCATTATTAAGCTGGTTCACAGCATTGTATCCTGTTCCCGAAACAGATTGATAGGTTGCCACAATGATGCGCCTGATCTTGTACTTTCTGTGCAGCGGAGCCAGGGGCATGACCATCTGTATGGTAGAACAATTGGGATTGGAGATGATCCTGTCTTTACGGGTAAGGATCTCTGCATTGATCTCCGGAACAATCAAAGGCTTCTCCGGGTCCTTTCTCCAGGCGGAAGAATTATCAATAACGATGATGTTGTTTTCTGCAAAACGCTCAGCCCAGTCGCGCGAAACTTCAGATCCCACAGAAAAAATTGCGATATCAGGATATTCCTCAATAGCCTCACCTATGCTCCTGATCTTATAATCATCACCGGAAAACCTGATGATGTCACCATAAGAACGATGAGAAGCCACGGGAATGAGCTCTGTTTCATGAAAGATCCTGCTTTCCTGAAGTACTTCCAGGATGGTCCTTCCGACCAGCCCCGTTGCGCCAATGACTGCAATCTTCATATGCTATTAAATTTTTTCAGGATCATCCTGAGTATAAATAAAATTTCAGGGTACTAACAATTAAATACCCATGTTTCACTCTGTTAAAATAACAAAAATATGAAATTGATTAAAACAATGGCCTGTTTTGTGTTTTTACCTTTATCGCTTTTCTCTCAGCTCCAGGATGACTTCAGTGACGGTGATTTTCACAACAATCCATCCTGGACAGGAACAACGGAAATGTTCGTTGTCAATGATGACCTTCAACTCCAGCTTCAGGATGATGAGGCCAATGAAGCCTTCCTGGTAACAGAACTGACAACTTTGCAGGAGATGCAATGGAATTTTTATATCCAGCTGAAGTTCAGCCCTTCAGCAAACAACAATGCACGTATTTATTTGATCTCCTTACATGAAAACCTGCATGACGAACCGGATGGCTGTTACCTTCAGTTCGGAGAAGCCGGTTCGGGTGATGCACCAGAGCTTTTCTTTCAGGAACAGGGAAACTCCACCAGCATATGCCGTGGGGAAGACGGCAGCATAGCTGCTTCATTCATGTTTGCGGTTAAAATTATTTACCAGGATGGGTATTGGGAGATGCTGGCCGATGAAAACGGGGGCCAGTACTATCAGCCAATTGCTGACGGCACTCATCATTTGCCATGGGATACAGGTTTCCTGGGAATGCGATGCACGTATACCAAAAGCAACAGCACCCGGTTTTATTTCGATGATTTTTATGCCGGCCCGCCCATCCTGGATTCAATTCCACCACAGATCTCGGATCTTACCATCCTCGACTCCATGAATCTTCAAATAAGCTTTTCCGAACCATTAAACCTGGAAGTGGCCACTGACAGCTCCCTCTACTTCCTGCAACCCTGCAACCTGATACCTGAAACCGTTACAACCGATCTCCAGGATCCGGGAAAGGTTGTTTTGGGATTTTCTCAGTGCTTTGAAAATGAAGCAAGTTACATGTTGCAGGTTGCAGGGTTGCAGGATCTGGCAGGTAATGTGATGGAGCCCTGGAATGCAAATTTTACCTATTATCAACCGGTGGCTTATGATGTCGTCATCAATGAGATTATGGCTGATCCTTCTCCGGCCCAGGGACTTCCGGAAGAGGAATACATTGAATTATACAATGTTTCGGATTATCCGGTAAGGCTTGATCAATGGACTTTGGAAATAAATGGTTCTGCCAAAGAAATTGACACCACATCGATACCTCCCGGAGAATACCTCATTTTGGTCGATCAGGAAAGTAAAGGTATTTTTGAGCAATACGGACGAACAGCATCATTATCAGGGCTTTCATTATCCAACAGCGGGGCGGAATTATTGTTGAATGACAAGCATGGAAATACAATCCACAGCATCACCTATGATCCATCCTGGCATAATACAGCAAATAAGCAAGAAGGAGGTTTTTCCCTGGAGTTGTGCAATCCGTATAATCCCTGCATGGACAAAGGCAATTGGGGGTCGGCACAGGATGGCTCAGGAGGCACACCCGGACAGGAGAATTCAATTTTTACAACAGAATATCAACCTATTGAGATCCGTAACCTGTGTGTGGAAAATGACTCATGCATCATCCTGTACTTTAATCAAGCTATGCAGGAAGACCTTAATGGTGCATTTGACATCGGTCCGTTCGACATACCAATAAAAAGCGTTGGAAGGTTAAAATCAGAAACCGGAGCCTATATCGCTTATTTGTCTGTAAAGCTCAACAGCAACACTGTTTACGAACTTGACGTTCTTTCCGGTTTTCTTAACTGCAACGGTTCAGTTGAAACAAACTCATTATCAACAACATTCGGACTACCAGGGAAAGCTGACGAAGGGGACCTGATCATCAATGAAGTGCTTTTTGATCCGTTGGATGGATGCGGAGAATTTGTTGAATTATACAATCATTCGTCAAAGCCATTAAACCTGAATGGTTATGAAATATTATGTGTTAAGGAGCGGTGGCCCGATCCACCAGACACAAGCGGGGGGGTGATCACAAAGGATTGCATGTTATTGATGCCGGATGAATACATGGTAATAACGTCCTCCCCAGAACTGGTCAGTCCTTGCTATTTTGCAGAAGACCCACAACGTATCATCATCTCGGAAGATTTTCCTGCCCTGAGCAACAGTGGCGGTATTATTCTACTTGCCGGTGCCAATGGATTGATCATCGATAAAATGATCTATTCCGAGGAAATGCACTTTCCAATGCTACAGTTCACCGATGGTGTAACCCTGGAGCGGATTCATCCTTCATTGCTTTCAGGAAATCCGGACAGCTGGCATTCAGCGGCACAGGATTGTGGCTTCGGAACACCAACATACAAGAATTCACAATATGCAGAAACCTCCGGGGAAACAGATCCTGTGTCGTTGCATCCTCCAGTAATTCATCCCGGTGGAGGCAATGGTGAAAATTCCACCTGCCAGATCAGCTATCGATTCCCGGAAGAAGGCAGTGTTGGCAGCATCAGCATCTTCAATGCAAAAGGACAGCCAGTTCGCATATTGGTTGACAGGGTCCTTCTTGGCACGGAAGGCATGTTCTCCTGGGATGGCAGCGACGACAGGGGATCGATTTGCAGGCAGGGAATTTATATTGTGCTTTTTGAAGTCTTGAATTTGAGTGGAAACGTCAGGAAATATAAAGATGTGGTTGTACTGAGGTTGTGAAGGGCAATAAGGTTTCTTTCCTGCAAAAAAGAAAATCACTTCCCCTTCGTCACATTCACAGAAAAATGCATCTTAACATAAAAATGCAACCCCCTGTCCAACTCAATCCTATAAAAGGACAAAAAAGCCAATAAAAGTATCATATACACCCAATGCAATGATTTTCTTTGTATGGAATCTTTCATCAACCATATTCTGGGTACTGCATTTTTGTTAAACACCGCAGGAACAACCAGCAATCCCATGGTAAAGATCATGATAGTCTCATAAGGATAATTAAAGTTATTAGGGATCCTCACCAGCAACAATATGATGGAGCCGGCAATCCATGGAAGCAATGCTTTCCGTATCAGGAAAGGCAGATTCTCTATCCTGGAAGGTTTTCTGCCTTTCAAATTGGTTTCCAGGAACCTTCCTGCATTATAATAACCTATGATAGCAAGGAAAAACAAGGCCAGCAATGCAAGCAATATTTTAAAGAAAATTGGCATATACATCCAATTGATCACGTAGCCGAATCCTTCATCGGTCATGATGCCCGAAGACAGGGCACCCAGGAAACGGTTAAAACAATGAAGCGCAAGCCAAAGAAGAAAAAGCCTGTGATATCCCTGGAAAAGTTTTAGATTCAAGAGCCAAAAATAAAGAAGCACACCAATGATAAGGCAAATGAATGGCCCGGAAAATGTAGTAAAGATGATGTTTAACCGTGACCATTTGGGTGAAAAATCGTCAAAACTCAGATCAAAATAATATAGCACAGCATCAAGTTCCCAGAGGGCAGCTGCAAATATTATAGTAATTTGGCAGACAAGATATACTATGACATAGGAAAGGATAAATATAACCAGAGAATTTAAGAACTGGTTGAGGCTTGAGGTTTTTAACCTGGATTTAAAATTGGAATGGGAATTGGATTTATGGTCTGCTTTTTCCGTCCGTATTTTGGATTTGTATAATTCCTTCTCTCTTTTGACCTCTGCTTTAATATGCCGGCGTGCCAATTTCCTTTTATAACGTCTTTTGGCTTTTTCTGCACGGATTGCCTCCCTGCGCCTGAAGTAATCACTAATACGTTGTCTGAGTGATGGTTTTCGTCGTTTACGCTTGCGTGATGCAGCCATAAAAATATTTTGTTTTGGACAATCGAAGATATGAAAAATATGAAAATTGGGCAGTGATCATATATTGAATTATCTTTGGATTCTCATTCTGTTTTTATGAAGAACCTCATCAGAAAATTTGACGATCTGCTGGAACGTTACAAGCTCAAATCCCTGAAAGGCATAGCAATTTTTTGCATCATCACCATCGCCATCCATATCCTGTGGCGTTTATGGGCTTACCAGCTTCATTATGCCCCCATTGCCGGCTTCATGAGAGATTCCGGTCAGTTTATGGCCGATATTGTCTTTCAGCAAAGTTCCTGGATCGTAAAACATGTTATTGGAATGGATATTACCATCAAGGGCAACACCATGTACTTTGCCAACGACGGGTATTTGCTGATCAACTCAGGATGCAGCGGCATAAAGCCCCTCATGCAGTTCATCATACTAATGATGTTATATCCCGGCCCATGGAAGAAAAAGCTATGGTTCATCCCCCTGGGCATTATCATCGTTCATATTACCAACCTTATCCGGGTGGTAGGTCTTTCAATAGGCATCATGGAATGGCCACTGTACTGGAAATTCAGCCACGACTATATTTTCCGCCCATTTTTCTATGTCGTTATCTTTAGCATGTGGTTGTGGTGGGAGGAGCGGCTTGCCCGAAGTAGGCAGTATGCAGTGGGCAATAGGCAAGGGGTGGAATTCGACATAGATTAAGTTAAATTACTAATTAAGTGTTGACAATAGTCGATTGGATTGTCGGTTGTCGAGGAGTTATTAATAATGTGTGATTTTCACCAACCCCAATCTTCCACAACCACATAGCCATATAACAATATAACAATATAACAATATAACAATATAGCCATATAACAATATAGCCATATAACCATATAACAATATAGCCATATAACAATATAACAATAAAATTTTTTATGTAAAAACCTGCTAATTTATCTCAAAGTAAACGTCGTATGTCCAATAAC
>JAGYLD010000095.1 GCA_018401355.1 Bacteroidales bacterium | reverse complement strand
GGAACTAATCGCCATTTCAACCACAAGTGATCCAACAGGGTCATATTACCAATATGCTTTTCAGTTTCCTGACTTCAATGACTATCCCAAATTTGGAGTCTGGCATGACGCGTATTATGCTTCTTTCAACATTTTTGGTTCCTATAACAGGGCAGCTGCCGCAGCCTTCGAGCGGGACTCCATGCTTACAGGCAATCCCAATGCTCAGATGGTACTCTTCGACCTTCCCTCTGGCAGCGATCCTTTCAGCATGTTGCCGGCAGATTTTGACGGTACTCCTCCTCCGGCCGGAACACCAAACTATTTTGCATATTACAATGACGATGCCTGGGGCTATCCTGATGATCAAATCAGAATCTGGGAGTTCTCCGTAGACTGGACTACCCCGGCCAATTCAACATTCAGTGAATCACAGATCATTCAAACATCGCCTTTCGACTGGGAGATCTGTTCTGCTTATCGTGGCAGATGTATTGATCAGCCTTCAACAACAAAAAAACTTGAGACGATATCTGACAGACTGATGTTCAGGTTACAATACAGAAATTTTGGGTCATACGAAGTACTTCTTACAAACCATACCGTTGACGCAGGAAGTGGAGTAGCAGGCATAAGGTGGTATGAATTCCGCGACAATGGAAGTGGCTGGACCATTCATCAACAAAGTACTTATTCTCCCGATAATCTTCATCGCTGGATGGGAAGTATTGCTATGGATTCTCTGGGAAACATCGCTTTAGGATATACAGTTTCTTCAAGTTCATTGTATCCTTCTATTCGTTATACCGGAAGGCTTAGCGGAGATCCATTGAATCAAATGACAATAACAGAAGATGAAATCATTGCAGGTTCTGGTTCACAAACAGGAACTGCATGCAGATGGGGTGACTATAGTATGATGTCCGTTGATCCCTCAGATCAAACAGTCTTCTGGTACACAACAGAATATTTGCAAACTACAGGAACCGCTCCCTGGAGGACCAGAATTGCATCCTTTGAAATACAACCACCCATAACAACAGTATATGCCGGGGCAGACACTTCTTCTTGTGAAAATTATCCCGTATTCCTAAATGGTACAGCAACAAATTACAGTGGAGTGTTATGGACAACCACAGGCGACGGAAGCTTTTCCACTCCTAATATGTTGAGTACTTCCTATTCTCCCGGAACATCAGATATTAGTAATGGTGGCACTGATCTTGTGCTGACAGCTTACGGAATCCCTCCTTCTACTGATACGATTTCTGACACACTGCATCTTACAATCATCATCAATCCAACTGTAGATGCTGGTAACGATACTACAATTTGTGAAAACAATTATTTTTCTACACAACCAACTGTTACCAATGCAGATTCTGTATTATGGGAGACAACCGGGGATGGATATTTTGATGACTCAACACTGGTAAATGCAACCTATTACCCGGGTCCCGGTGATATATCTTCAGGATTTGTTTTATTGGAATTAACCGGGTTTCCAACTGCGCCATGTCAGATGTCCGACTTCGACATGCTTTTACTTACCATTCAAGCATTACCAACTGCTGATGCAGGTTCGAACGACACGGTTTGTGAAGGAGTAACAGTTTACTTATCTGGTAGTGCAAATGACTATTCTTCATCTCTTTGGACATCCAGCGGAGATGGAACATTCAGCGACTCTTCCTCACTGTACTCAGAATATTTCCCCGGATCAAATGATGTTGTAAATGGCGGAGCAACGCTCTTTTTAACCGCTTATCCGGAAGGTGTCTGTAATTTGAGTTATACCGACAGTTTGGATTTGATTGTTTACGAATTGCCAAATGTTGATGCCGGCGAGGATCAAACCATTCCTTATGGTACAACCACTACCCTGACAGGTACTGTCTCAGGAGGATCAGAAAATTACAGCTATCTGTGGGAACCATCCAGCCTTGTGGTGAATCCTGATTCTCTTGTCACTGAAACTGTAAATCTGGAATATACAAATACCTTCACGCTGACAGTTACAGACATTGATCATGGTTGTGAAGACTTTGATGAAATAGATGTTATTGTAGAAGGTGGTGAGCTTTGGGTAGAAGCAACTGCTACACCTGAAGATGTTTGTCTTGGAGATTCCACTTTACTTGAGGCTATGGCTTCAGGGGGTTCAGGTATATATTCCTATGAATGGATCTCTGATCCACCCGGATTCACTTCTGTCCTGCAGGCACCTTACGCTTATCCAACCGAAAACACCAATTATACTGTTACCGTTGATGATGGCTATAATACCGCAGAAGCTTCAACTTATACCTTTACTGGTGATCCACCTGTCGTCAATGCGGGTGCAGATACAACAATCTGTCAATATGATATTGTCACCCTTAATGGTTATATAGAAAATTATGATTTTTCAGAGTGGTCGACAAATGGGGATGGATATTTCGAAGATGAATCATCATTATTTACATATTATTTCCCTGGAAGTGATGATATAAGCAATGGTGGTGTGACACTTTCGCTAACAGCATCTCCGGTTTATCCCTGCAATAACAGCGTAACTGACGATCTCTATGTGACCATAAATATCTGTCCGGGTATCGAGGATAATGAACATAGTGATGTATCCCTAAATATCATTCCAAACCCAAATACCGGAGCATTTAATATTTCTGTTAAAGGCTTGAAATGCAATGTGATCCGACTCAAACTTACTGATCTGGCCGGTCAAGTAAAGTATTCAGCAACGGAACCTGTTTCAAACGGTTCTTTCTCGAAAAACCTTAGAATTAAAAACCTTGAAAAAGGAATATATTTATTTCAAATTCTCTGTAAAAACGAAACCATCACGCAAAGATTGATTATTCAGTAAAAAGACCTTGAAAAAATCCGGGTTTTAGTTTTCCCGGGACCTCTTTTTTTATACCTTTATAACATGAGTCCTATAAAAAGACGCAGTTTCATCAAAACCAGCCTGGCACTGGGCAGTTCAATCGTTTTTGGTTCTTCCTTCCCGGGAAAAATACTACAGGCCGTCAATGTTTTTAACCCGGCAGATATTTATTCTACAACAGGAAATGATCCCATGCAGGGAGTAATAAAGCTTTTCGACTCTCTCGGAGGTATAGAAAAGTTCATTAAAAGTGGCAGTTCCGTCGGTTTCCTGATCAACTCCCCCTGGAAAGTCAGGGGATATTATACCGACCCGGATGTAGCCATCGCTGTGATTAAATTGTGCAAAGAAGCCGGAGCCGGGAAACTGGTCTGTTACAAGCCTGTTAGAGATGGTTATTGGGAAAGCAGCCAATACTATGAAGAAGCTGAACCCATCATCAGGGAAATTGTCTATGGAGAAGAACGAACAAAAGTGCCCATCCCGGAAGGGAAAGAGCTCAAAGAAGCAGAGATATTCAAAGCCTTCCCTGAATCAGAAGTATTTTTAAATATTCCTGTAGCAAAACATCACAACGGCACCTTGTATTCAGGAACCTTAAAAGGCTTAATGGGTGTTTCCTCAGGAAAAACCAACAGGTACATGCACAGTCCGGATGGCGAGCACACTTACAGCAAACAGGATTACCTTGCACAGTGCATCGCAGACCTCAACCTCATCAGAATGCCAGACCTGTCGATTGTGGATGCCATAGAATGTGCCCTCGAAAACGGCCCAAGAGGCCCGGGTAAAACAACCAAACCCAATCGCATTCTGGCAAGCACTGATGTCCTGGCCGTTGACATTTATGCCGCTAAGCTCATGGGATTAAATATTAAAGACATTCCAACTTTCCAATACGCAAGTGAACATAACCTTGGAAAGGATAACCTGGACAATATTACAGTTGCAGAAGTTTAATCAACGTATACTTTTGATGAAGTCCACTGGATGAAAGTCATGTACATTAATCAATGTGTAATCAACAATTCCCCATCGTCTGATCACTTTATTAACTATTCCTTTCCTAACTACCCAGACCATCGTAGCTTTGGTCCCTGTCAGGACATCCAGGGCGGGAGCCCACCCTTTACCGGATAATTCCAAAGGCCCAACCTCATCAATGAATATAACATCGGATTTCTTAAAGGCATCCAGAATGATCTTATTCCCAAGGTCTGTTATTTCCTTATCGAAATAATATCTTCCTTGCTTTATGCTTCCTTGTTTTGCATTAATCCGGCACAAAGGATATTCATTATCATTTGCAATATCCAGCAGATCATAACCATCAAAGCGCTCATCATCATAATGTTTTAATGACAATATCCCTCCAGCGCTGATCTCTTCCTGTTTCAGTTCTTTAATGAGGCTCTTTAATACCGTTGTTTTTCCTTCATTGACCTCTCCTGTCAGTATGAATAAATTCATGTCTCCGGCGTCCAGTTTCCTATTCAACAACTTTTCACCCTGAGAGATAACTTTTGCCAGCGCAATGACCGGCTTAAAAAGAAAATCCCTTGGCTTAACCGGTCCGTATACTACATCAGGCAAAATGGAGAAAGCCATCTGCAGGGATCCGTAAAGATTTGAAAAACCTCTTTTAAACAATAGCTCCTTCACAACTGGGCTGCGCATTTCAACGCTGATGGCAGCAAATCCTGTTACGATCACGATGGCACGGATCATCATTTTAATACCTGCCAGTAATCCCTCCCGGTCAAATGGATTTCCGGTGTTTAATCCTTTCCAGAAAATTGATGAAGCCAAAACAAGAACAAGGATTTGTATCCAGAACATCGGCTTCTTTAAATACCGCATCGATCTTTTGTAAATGTGTACAAGAAATGCTGAATAGGCAACTGAAATTATTATCCCCAAATAAAACAAGCTCCCATTTAACATGAGAAGTGAAAAAACCATAGCGATGAAAATGAATACAATGATGAGGACATTGTTATGCTGTTCCTTATTATCATGAATGAATGCCGGCAAACTGCCCGATTTTTCCGTCTTGTAAGGCATTTCAACCTTAAAATTCGCTGATTTCTTTCCAGCATAAATCCCTGTTATTACTGCAATGATGCCAGCCGTAGCATATATCACGCACAGGATCAGCAATGCCTCCAAAGGGGGTAGATTCTCCAGGGAAAGCTGCCGGGCAGCAAACAAATAAAGGTTCTCCAGCACCCTGACAAAATCCAAACCATAAATGATGATTAAGGTGATGGCCTTATGGATCAAGGCGCTCAATACGCCCGCAATTCCACCCAGCAAATATCCCAGGATATTTCTTCCTGCCAGCAAAATGAATCCTTCCATCAGAACAGCCTCTGTCAGGATACCTGTCATAGGCCCTATAATGATTGCGGAGGGGGAAATGGATTTCATCAAAGCGCAAATCAATCCGGCCCTGATTATGATGCCTTTATCTTTCCAGACCTGAAGAAATCCCACCATCAGGGCTACAGACACAACAGATAAAATGGTCCCTGAAAAGGGAAGCCTCATGTTGTGCAGAAAACTGCCTACAATGATCTCGTTTCCTGCCCATAAACTTCCTATGATGGACGCTTTAAGCCATATTATGTCTTTTTCTGCCTTCAATTCTTCTCTCGTATAAATTGAATCAGAAAAAAGTCTTTTGCAATGGCCAGATACTCTCTTATGATCCTCTTCCTGGACCAGTGCCAGTCCTGAAAAGTTTTCATCTCATACCTTCCCTGGTTATCCATTTTGGCAATTCTGTAATCCTTAGAAAATACCTTTCGTGCAATCATTTGAACCCTTCCCTGATGATACAATGAAGTAACAAGAATGACCTCATTGAAACGATTCCTGCCGGCTATCTCTGAAGCCATTAAACAATTGCTGATGGTATTGGTACTCTCCAGGTCGAACATAATGGGTGCTCGTTTTCCAATTGTATTATCAAACCTTTGATTGACAAGCTCTTTGAATTTAACTGTATCATCAAGATTCCCTTCAGATACACAGAGGATTTGTGTATGGTCACTATATAAGTCAGCAGCCTTGTCCAATCGTTCAAGTGTACTGCTGAACTCGTTTTCATAAGAAAGCATCCCCGCACCGAATACAAAGATCATATCCCCATAAGCCTCCTCAATGGCATCACCCTGATCCAGAGGAAGTAACAGGATTTTTAACCCGGCGGGGAAATAATGGCAATGCCAAGTGCCAGTATCATGATGCCCCACAAACCCAAACGTCTGTACTTTATATCTTTTTTATCATTTTGTTCCGGCAAATCTGAAAAGTTTAAGGTAAAAATAGGGATATTTATTAGAATCATGGTTCTCGCCGGTAAAAGATACCCTGAAGATCATCAGAAAAAATTCTACAGGTAATAAAAGGGTCTTTGAATTTCTCTTGAATTACATTAATTTTACAGTAAAATCAATTATCATGAAAAAGGCCGGTCTGCTAATATTGATCATTTGTATGATACAAGTTTCTATTGCACAGAAACAAATACAAATTAAAAATCAGAACTTCGAGATCCTTGCCGCTCAAAACGGAAAGGCTGTAACCAAAAGCACAAAACAATTTGCGATTAGCCTTAATTATGAAACCGGACAATTCACTTCTTCCATCGATATGGCCAATATCAAGCTTTTCCAGGACGAGGTGCTGACAGATAAACAAAAAGAAGCAGATTATTTCAATATAGAAGGGGTTTTCCCTGTCAATGATATCCTGGATAATAAAAACAACAACCAGCAATACAAGGTAGAACTCAACATCATAAATAGAGGACATACCGTCCCAACCATTTTTAACCTGGATATTAAGAACTATACCAATGCCCGCACAGGATTCAGGCAATTCATTGGATCCACAACCATTGACCTGAGGGATTTTATTGAGGATGACCTCTATGGATACGAACCTGAAATCAGGTTTGTCATCACCTTTGAGGCATATATCATTGGTCAGAGATAGAGAGTTTCATGATCACATTATATGTTTCTTCAGGATGTTTAAAATCAAAATCCCCCTCTGATTCTTCAAAACCCCTGGCCATCATTAATTTCCTCAACCCACCCTGGTTACTGTGAATGAAAAAGTAAATTGTTGTTACACCGTTGTTCAATGCCAGTGAAAGGGCTTTCTCATAAAGCTTTTCATCAATTCCCCAGTCAGCATATTTCTTTTGAATACAAAAAAACCTGATTACAGCTTCCTTTCCATTTTTCATATCAATGGCAAAGGAACCGATAAGCTTCCCCTGGTAAGTCATCAGATACGTTTTGCCGGCATTGTTCACTATGCTGTCGATAATGTTTTTCACTGCCACAACATCAACATCCACTGACAACTTTTGCCCTTTGAGGTAATCCAAATAAATTTCCTGCAACGTATCATAATATTCATCTTCATATTCTATCAGCTTGATATCGCCAAGCATCCTGAACTTCAGGTTATCTTTCACTCGTGAATAGAGTGACTTCTCCACCAATCTGTTTTCAAGATTCTCCAGGATTTCCATAACCATTGGGCTTGTTTCGTCGATCAGCCCGTCAACCGCCTCACGTATGTCATCCCAAATGGGCGATATCTTTAATGCCAACTCCTTCCCTTTCTGCGTCAGACACACCAGCCTTCTTCGATGGTCTTTTTTATCCTGCATGGTCTTCACCAGTCCTTTTTTTTCTACCTTTTCCAGGACCTGTATCACAGCAGGATGCGTAAGGTTCAATTCCCTGGCTATGACTGTTACAGGCATTTCAGCTTTTGTCCTTAATAAAAACTGAAACAACAACAACCAGCGTGGTTCAAAATCGGTGTCAAGCTCCCTGTATATTCGCTGCAAATCTTTCATCATCAATTCAGAAAGTCCTTTTACCCGGCTAACAAACGCAGCACTTCCAAGACTATGTATAAATTCCATGATTGCGTTATAACTTACATAAAAAAACCAAGGTAGTAAAAATTTTTAAAATTCAATCAAACAATAATAATTTGAATCAAAATAGCATTATGTTTGTTAAGGAGTTATACATAAAAACAGAAAATATGAAAATCAGATTTGCAATAGTTTTACTATTCATTGCGTCACTTGCCTGGTCACAGCAGGATTCCATGAGCCAGCTGATGATCATTGTAAATGGAGCCAAAACTGACTCAGGCAACATCATGGTTGCCGTTTCAGAATCAGAAAAGAACTTCATGACGCCAGGAGTGGCATACAAAGCTGCTTCATTGAATATCAATGAAGGCATGGCTGAATGGACCATCGACAGCCTGCCATTTGGTTTTTACGCCATCAAGGTCTTTCATGATGTAAACGACAATGACAAGCTGGATACAAAGATGTTTGGTGTCCCCAGCGAACCATATGGTTTTTCAAACAACCCAAAAACGAAAATGGGACCTGCATCCTGGAAAGATGCCATGTTTGAGATCAGAGAGCCTGAAAAAAAAGTAATTATTGAATTGAAATAGGTTTGAACATATTGATTGCACCGGATTCATTCAAACATTCCCTTTCTGCCGCGATGGTTGCCCGACATCTGAAGGAAGGGCTTCTGTCCGTTGAACCTTCCTGGAATATTTCATGCCAGCCAATGGCAGATGGTGGTGAAGGTACAGTAGATGTTATCATTGAAACCCTGGGCGGAGAAATTGTTAAGAAAAAAGTTTCAGGCCCTCTGTTGGATCCTGTGGATTCATACTATGGCATCTTATCTGATAAGAAGACTGCCATCATTGAGATGGCATTGGCTTCAGGCATTGAACTCCTTAAACAGGAAGAGCTGGATCCGTGGTTAACCACCACTTATGGCACAGGAGAGCTCATCGCAGATGCAATGGATAAGGGCTGTACAAAGATCATCATCGGATTGGGGGGCAGTGCAACCAACGATGGTGGAACAGGGATGGCAAGGGCACTGGGAGCAGAGTTCCTGGATGATGAAGGAGCGGAAGTTAATCATGGAGGGGGATATTTAGGAAAGATTAAAAACATAAACCTGACAAACCTTGATCCCCGGGTAACGAACTGTGAAATTATTGCTGCAACAGATGTTAAAAATCCGCTTACCGGTGAAAAAGGGGCAAGCATAATCTACGCTCCCCAAAAGGGTGCCAATACGCTGATGGCCGAAAAGCTGGATAAGTTCATGAAACGGTATGCAGAAACAGTTGAAGAAATCC
>JAGYLD010000094.1 GCA_018401355.1 Bacteroidales bacterium | reverse complement strand
GAATACGATACTCCCATTGGGACTAACATAGTACCCATCGGATATCCTGTGGAAGGCATTGATATACTCATCCTGGATGAAGAGGGGAACCCATGTCAGATCAATGATCCTGGTGAAATATTCCTGAAGAGCAGGTATCTTACGCCAGGTTACTGGAACAAACCGGAGCAAACCAAAAAGGATGTTTCTTATGATCCAGAAGAGGATGGGATGCGCGTATTAAGGACTTATGACAAGGGGTATTTACGTGATGAGCAATGCATTGTGCATACCGGCAGATTGGACACCATGGTTAAGTTGCGCGGATACAGGATTGACCTTGGCGAGATCGATAATATACTCCTGGGCAATAAGGAGGTGAAAGAAGCAATATGTAGCGTGAAGAAAAACAAGCAAGGGATAGAACATATCGTTGCTTTTGTTACAGGAAATTCAAAACATAAAATGGATCCGGACTTTATCAGGGCGAAAGCAGCCAAAGTCCTTCCTGATTATATGGTTCCTTCATATGTAGTGGAATTGGATGAGCTGCCCAAAAACAGCTCAGGGAAAACAGACAGAAAATCATTGCCGGAACCTGACTGGATGATCCTGGAAGGCACCGGTGAAAAAGTGTCACCATCCGATGAACGAGAAGAAAAACTGGTTAACATCTTTGAGAAAGCCCTTAATGTGCGACCCATTGGTGTTACAGATAATTTCCTGAAATTGGGGGCAGACTCACTCAGGCTTTTTGTGGCATTGAATGATGTGGAAAAGCAGTTCGGTAAAAAACTGATACTGGAGGAAGTGATGGGAAACCCCACCATTCAAAACCTCACAGAAATACTGAACAAAAACTAATTGATTATCCGATGCAAAATCCATTGTTGAAGCGGAAATACATCAGAAAGGCTGTTAATTATTTCAATTCAGAAAGGGGAATACGGAATATACCTTATGGGGTCGGGAGCAGAATGATTTCCTGGTTTTGTAAAACAGATTTTGCCCACCAGGAGTTTTTCAAGAAAAAGATTCCGGCTTTCCGTGAGTTTTTGATGCAAATCCATGACAAACAGGATAAAAGGAAAGCAACATCAGAGTATTTGCAGGTCAATTTCCTTCATGGGTGGAGAACGTCGAAGCTTTCGCATCTTAATGACAGAAAATATAGAAAATATGTCCATTTTACAGGCCTGGATTTGTTCGAGGAGGAATACAAAAAGGGCAAGGGAGTCGTATTGGTAAACAGCCATTATGGTTTTCCCGCATTTGCTTTGTCATTATTTCCAAGACTGGGTTATAAGGATTTCTATACCATATTAGCAGAAAGGGGCCCTGATACTATAAAGTATTCGGGAATCCGTGATGACAGCAAACCGAATTTGCTTGTTGCTGAGCGTGCATCTTCCGGTGAAATGTTCAGTTTGCTTTTCCAGGCGAAACAAAAACTGGAGGAAGGAGGGATTTTACATGTGTTGGGTGACGGGCAACATGGTCGCTCCAGTCATTCATTGAAATTCATGGGTAAGATCAGGGGCTTTCGTGCCAGCTTTGCAGAGTTGGGTATCAGCTCAGGGGCATCCATCATACCGGTGCTGGTAACACCGGCAGGAAAAAGCAAGGTTCTTGTGGAATTTTTTGCCCCACTGGATAAAGGCAGTGAGGAGGCAGACCATCAGGAAAGGCTGGATATGATCGTGGAACAATATGCCATGATCCTTGAATCAAAATGGAAAGAAAAGCCTCAATACGTTAATGGAGGTTTTGTGGATGTTCACATTAAGCAGGTTGCTGCGCGGTGATTTAAAAATAACTTTTCCCGTCCCAGCAATGTGTGCAAACCTTTTCCCTTGGAAGCCCTATCGCTTCAATTAGATCATCAAGTTTCTGATATTGCAGGGTTGTGACACCAATCTTTTGACGGATATTTTCGATCATGGCGTAATAGCGATCTGTTCCGGGTGTGGCATAATCATCAAGGTGTTTGTCCTCTTCCCCTTCCAATGCTTTGATGGCTTTCCTCCCGGCCAGGTCGAGTGTTGACCTTGATCTTGAAAAGTTGAGAAACTCACAAGGGAAGATCAGTGTGGGACATGCTGGACGAACATGAATTTCATCAGCTCCGTATTCATAAAGAATAGCTACATTATCTTTGAACTGGGTGCCACGGACGATGGAATCATCGCAGAATACGATCCTTTTACCTTCAATAAGTGACCTTACCGGGATGAGCTTCATCCTGGCAACCAGATCTCTGACCTTTTGATTCTGAGGCATGAAACTCCTGGGCCAGGTGGGTGTGTATTTGATATAGGCCCGTTTGTAGGGTATTTGTTTTTCATTGGAATAGCCAATGGCATGAGCAATACCGGAATCCGGAATTGCTGAAACATAGTCAACTTCCACATTGTCGTTTCTGGCAAGTGCAGCCCCGCACCGGTACCTGCATTCTTCCACATTAATGCCTTCATAGCAGGAATTGGGATACCCGTAATAAACCCATAAAAATGCACAGATCTGCATTTTGTCGTTGGGTTTCTTCTTTTGTTCATAACCGTTGGCTGTAGCCAGGACTATTTCCCCCGGACCAAGGTATTTTTCAGCCTCATAACCCAGGTTGGAAAAAGCTGTGGTTTCTGAACTAAAGGCGAATGCCCCGTCTTTTTTCCCCAGGATGACCGGGGTTCTGCCAAGTCTATCCCTGGCTCCGTAAACGCCATCACGGGTCAGGATGAGCATGGAGCAGGATCCTTTTACCATGTCGTAAACATGCTCTATCCCTTCCTCGAAAGTGTCACCTTCGGCGATGAGGGTTGCAACCAGTTCAGTAGGATTGGTGCCTTCAGGACTGATTTCGGAAAAATGACGATGCTTTCGCAGAGCACGCCGGGTCAGTTCTTCATGGTTGACGATTTTACCTACAGTTACGATGGCAAAATCACCAAGATGAGAATGTACAATGATGGGCTGGGATTCAAAGTCGCTGATTACGCCGATACCGGAATTGCCTTCGAACTCATTGAGTTCTGATTCGAACTTCGTCCTGAAATAAGAGCTTTCCAGATTGTGTATCCCCCGCTTAAAACCTTTTCCGTTAATAACTGCCATGCCGCCACGCCGTGTACCCAGATGTGAATGATAATCTGTTCCGTAATAAAGATCACTAACACAATCTGTTTTTGAAATGGTACCAAAGAATCCACCCATAGCTTTTTGTTTTTAAAACTAAGAATTTTATCCGCAAGTAAATGATTTGTTGATAAAAAACCTGATAATGGGGGAAAAATATTATTTAGCATCTGAATGACCAGATTAATTATGACATTTTAACACCCAATTATTCTATTGCCTTCTCTTTTTGTTTTGGCCTCGTTTGCGTGATGGATTAAACCCTTTACCGGGATTGTAGGCAGGGCCCTCTCCCAGATGCGATGGAAGTCTGAGCTTCATGACCTCGCTACCCAGCAGTCTTTCAATATCGGCAAATTTCCGCTGTTCTTTCTCATTGATAAAGGTGATGGCTACTCCTTCTGCTTCTGCCCTTGCTGTGCGGCCAATCCTGTGAATATAATCTTCTGCGTCGTTGGGCACATCATAATTGATTACAAGATCAATGTCTTCAATGTCAATGCCTCTTGAAAGGACATCGGTGGCTACCAGTATGTTGATGTTTCTGCTGCTGAAGTCTCTCAGCACTGCCTTCCTCTCATTCTGCTCCAGGTCGGAGTGGATCTCCTTGCTGGACAAGCCCAGGGCTGTAAGCTCTTTGTTTAATTGCTTGACGCTGGATTTCGTTGAACAGAATACCAGGATGATGTGCGATTTCTTTCCTTCCAGGAGGTATTTGATCAGAGGGATCTTTTGATTGTCATAGAGAACGTAAGCTACCTGTAAAACCTTTTCAACGGGTTTCGACATGGCTATGCTGATCTCCTCAGGACTTTCAAGGACTTTCTTTGCCAGATCCCGGATCTTGTTGGGCATGGTAGCCGAAAACAATAGGTTTTGCCTCTTTGCAGGAAGGTTGGAAATGATCCTCATGATGTCTTCATGAAAGCCCATATCAAGCATCCGGTCAGCTTCGTCGAGGATAAGGTATTTTAGGGCAGAGACTTTTACGTAACCCATGTTCAGATGTGCCAGTAGCCGTCCGGGTGTGCCTATGACTATGTCTGCGCCTTCCGACAAAGCGATCTTTTCTGTTGTGAAAGATGTTCCGTCGGTGCCTCCATACACAGCAATAGAACTTACAGAAGTATAATAAGAAAATCCTTCCAGTTGCTGGTCGATCTGCATGGCAAGCTCACGGGTCGGAACCACGATAAGTGCCTGTATGTTACCTTCCTCTCCTGATTGCAGGATCTTGTGAATGATGGGCAACAGGAAGGCAGCGGTCTTACCGGTGCCAGTCTGTGCCGAGGCGATCAAATCCTTACCTTCCAGGATGACCGGGATGGCCTTTTCCTGAATGGGTGTTGCCTCTTCGAAACCAAAGGCTTCAAGGCTCTCCATCAGACTGCTCTCAAAATTGTATTCCTGAAATTTCAAAGTATGTAAATTATTGTATTAAAGGCTTTTCAGTACAAAGGTAATAAATATACAATTGCTTTGACTATTTTGGATGTGATTGTTTTCTTTTAATGATGGCATAAATGAAGGTGGAGGGGATAATGAGAAAAATTGTTGGCAGCGTTGAGTAAAATGGCTCGGGTGTCCCTTTCAGGTTGTGCAGACCATAAACCATAAGTATTGAAATGGTGGATGGGATGATGACCGCTGCAATGATGGCAAGGGTTTCTTTTTTAATATGGATTGACAGGTTCTCGCACCCCTTCATGAATATGCCGCCGAACAAAAATGTGAAAGTAGCCTGTTTCAGGGCAGCAGTAGTAGATCCAACAGGCAATCCTGATTTGTAATAATTGATGAAAAAGATGATGGCGCCCATCACAATGGCTCCCTGCCAGCCCCATCTTGATGTCGATGGTACTGTGAAGGAATTTAATCAGCTTCTTTTTTATAAATCTCATTGAACAGGGTCAGGGAGACAAAGGTATTGATTTTTAGGAGAGGGGGATGACGAATTTTATTCTACATTCTACAATCCACATTCGACATTTTGCATTGGTTCTTCGCCATCGAAAAGCCTAACATCAACCAATCCAATAAATGGACAATGAAGAATGAAGAATGTAGAATGGAAATCGAGTGATCCGATCACTTGAGATACTGATTTATAAAACGCCCAAATTTCCCTTGACATTACATGCAAATATGCAGTAAATTTATACTTAATTTATAACCATAAACCAAACATTATGAAACGATTTACCCCCCCCCATTTATTTGCGTTAATAGTCTTATTATTAGCACATTATGCATTCTGTGATATTTCCCGGTCACAAACTGCTGACACCATGAATAACTACTACACTTATACAAGATATTATGACAATTACTATGATTCCCTTCTCCAGGTTCGGGGATGTGATAGTATGGAAGGAACAGGATATAAGTCATATCTAAGGTTTAAAGGATTTATGGATCATCGGGTTGGGCCAGATGGGGATATGAACTCGTATAGGGAAAATATTGATGCATATTTTGAAGGGCAGCGCAGCCTTCCGGCAATAGATGTATCAGACTGGAGATTTTTAGGTCCTGTTGGCTTGCCTGAAAACAAGCAGGGGTCTGGCAATGAAGGCAGTATGAATGGTGAGGGTTGGATTCATGATATAGTCGTTAATCCAAGCAATAGAAATGAAATATTTATAGGCTCTCATAATGGCGGTCTTTGGAAAACAATGGATGGAGGGGACAATTGGGTATGTCTTACTGATGATTATCCTGAGATTCTTGGCATTAAAAGTATTGCCATTCCTTCATACCCGGCACAAACAATATATATTTTAACACATAATACTCTAAGCGAGTATTCATACGGAGTATTTAAATCAACTGATGGTGGAACAAGCTGGGCTGCCATTAACAACGGTTTGGCGAATGGCTCAAATGCTTTGTTTCCAAAGCATGATAAAAAGGCCGAACCAAGAAAACTTATAATTCATCCTACAAACGACCAGATTTTATACCTGATCCTTCAATCCTATATTTTTAAAACAGATGATGGGGGCGATATGTGGGAAATGAAATATTTTGGAGATTTCAATACTTGGGAAAACGAATTTGGATTTTATGATATTGAGTTTGATCAACAGGATCCCGATGTTATTTATGTCTCAGGACATTTGCTATTGATTTCTGAAAATCAAGGAACTACATGGTCTGAAATCACAGATGATATTACAAATTTTTCTGTTTATCCTGAAGTTACACGGATGGAAAGGTGTGAAATATCAAGTAACGCTGGTAAATATTGGTTTTTTTACAATTATATTAGTGAAAATTATAATGAAAAATGCAGATATAGAATAGTTAAATATGATTTTCAATCTACACCGGAATACGAAGTCATTTTTGATGCTACAGATGAAACAGGAAGTAACTGGGGATATCCTGTGAAATACACCCCTCATAAAATGGAATTTGCTGTATCAAAAAATGATGAAAATTCATTTTATGTTGGTGGGACCAATCTTGATAAAATATACTTTGACGATATAAACAGTTCATATATTGAAACAGATATGTCAGCAGGACGTCCACCTGAAACAACATGGCTGCATATTGACATCAGGGATCTTCAAGTAGTAGATAATGATAATTATGATATTGTTTATGTTGGCTGTGATGGAGGTATATCATATGGAGTAGAAGAAAATCCGAACCAACCATGGAACTGGAGTTATATCAGCGATGATGGATTGAATGGATTACAGATTACTGAATTTTATGGTTTTGGTGACGCAAAGAATGAATCATATTATTTTTTAGGTGGAACGCAAGACCTCAGTGGTTTCATTTTTCATGATGATACATGGTATCATATTGCTAAAGGTGACTGTGGTGATGCCATTGTGGATGATTCAGAAGAAGAAATTAAATATTTATACCTTCTAATGCCATGTTGTGTAAATGGCACCGTACTGAGATCTAGTGATAACGGTGAAAATTGGTCCTCGATGTTTAGTCCCTTTTTTCCTCATGCTGGCTTTATGCCAGCAATGACCATTCATCCTAATCATGCAGACTGGCTGTATGTTGCTGCTGATAAACTGTATCTCTTTGATGATGCAAGAAACCAAACTGGAAATCCGGATGTTATAGAGAATTTTGGTAAGAACCTTACAGATATTGAGATATCTGATGTAGCACCATCAACAATGTATGTTTCAACTGTTAAGGCTTATACCGATGAAGTGCCTCAATACTTTGCAAATTGTCTATTAAAAACAAACGATGCAGGATCCAACTGGAACGATCTAAGTCCTTATTTGCTTGGCTTATGCAATGGATATATTTCTGATATTGAAACAGATCCAAACAACGTGAACAGGATCTGGGTTGCCTTTGGGAAGGCAACCAAACCTCCGATAGGTAATCCGGATGCCACAAAAAAAATATATGTTTCTGATAACGGAGGTGCGGTAGATAGTTTTGAACCCTACGCTCAGGGGCTTCCCGATGGTGTACCCGTAAATGTAATCCGTTATGACCATAAATTTAACCGTCTTTTTTGCGGTACAGATGCCGGTGTTTTTATGCGTGATCTGAACCTGCAGAATAACGAATGGGAAGAATTTAATACTAATCTACCTCATAAAATTGTAACCGACCTGGAAATCAATTACACGGTGAATAAAATCAGGGCATCAACCTATGGGCGGGGTGTATGGGAATCAGATTTGTATTGCTACTATAACGCTGAACCCTATACACTTCAAGCGGATGAGACCTGGGATACGGATAAAATTATTGACAGAGATATTGTGATACCCGGAGGAATGACCCTAACAATAAATGACTGTAATATTTTCCTCCCATACAATGCTAAAATAGTCGTAGAAAATGCAGGAAAGCTCATTGTAAACAATGCAAGGCTGTCAAACTCCTGTGAAGGCAGGTTATGGATGGGAATAGAAGTATGGGGTACTCCCTCCATGCCTCATGACATACCCGATTATGAAAATTACCATGGGATTGTAGAATTGCACAATGCCACAATTGAAAATGCTTTTAGAGGGGTAAGAAATTACAAAACAAGTGAGTATGGAATAGAAGTGGGTAATTATGGTGGAATAATCATTGCAGATGGCGGCAGTACCTTCAGAAATAATGTGAGAGCCATAGAATTTCTCAACTATGATTATGAAAACAACAGTGAATTTGAATTATGTGTGTTTAAAACCGATAGTACCTTAATTGATGGTAGCCAGTTTGAATGTTTTATGTTGCTGGTTGAAGTTCATGGCATTGAAATCTGGGGTTGCATATTTAAAAACACAAGGTTCTTAACAGGAATGACCTACCAGGAAAGGGGGACCGGGATTTATTCAATAGCCTCTGATTTTACTGTTACCAATCAATCTATCCAACAAAGCACATTTAGTGGATTGATGTATGGTATAAAAGCATTGGGTTATTTTACAAACAGCAATTTTTGGATTCAAAGTTCAAATTTTTACAAAAATAGGACAGGGATATACGCAGCCGGAATAGAATCCCCGACAATAATTCTAAATGATTTTAACCTAACCTGTGAGTTAACCGGTTATGATTACTGTGGGATATATCTGGATTATTGTAATAATTATAAAGTAGAGGAAAATATAATTACCGGACCAAATCCAGCACTCTATGATGCAACTTATGGAATAGTTGTGAACAATACCGGTGATGTATCAAATGATAATGAAATATACAATAATGATTTGAGTAACCTTGGTTATGGAATCTCTGCCCAATATTTGAATAGGTTTGGAAACCTTAAAGGACTGGTTATCAAATGCAACACATTTACAACCACAAAATATGACATACTTGTTTTTGGTAATGATGATAGAGAGGATGGGATAAAATATGATCAGGGAGGAGTTGGAGGCGCTAATGCACCTGCCGGAAATCTTTTTAGCAGATATTATGTAGATGAGGGTGAATATAAAGTTGAAAATGCTGAAGGAGTAAATTACCATCACCATGAACCTGTTCCTGAAAACTTAAGACCCGATTATATTACGGGGTTATTGGTTGGTAGGGATAATAC
>JAGYLD010000093.1 GCA_018401355.1 Bacteroidales bacterium | reverse complement strand
ATCAAGGCCTCGAACGGGGCCAGCGATTTCGGGAACAAATTCGGCCAGCCACTCATCTGCGGCAGCCTTCTGACTTTCGAACATGATAATGATGTTTCCTTTGGTTACGATAAAGTCATCATGCTTGCCGGTGGCATTGGGTTTGCCAAAAAGAAAGACAGCATAAAGGATAAACCAGGAAAAGGGGATTCGATCATTGTCATGGGTGGCGACAACTACCGCATCGGAATGGGCGGAGGTGCGGTTTCTTCTCTTAACACCGGTCAACTAAGTAACACCATCGAACTTAATGCTGTTCAGCGTGCCAATCCCGAAATGCAAAAACGTGTTGCCAATGCCATCCGGGCCATGGCAGAATCCGATGATAATCCAATAGTAGCAATCCACGACCATGGTGCAGGCGGACACCTTAACTGCATATCTGAACTGGTAGAAGAAACAGGCGGGACCATTGACATGGATAAGCTTCCTGTTGGAGATCCAACTTTGTCGGATAAAGAGATCATCGGCAATGAAAGTCAGGAAAGAATGGGCCTCATCCTGAAGAAAAAAGACATAAAACTACTTGAAAAAATCTCTGCAAGAGAAAGGGCACCTTTTTATGACAGCGGAACTGTTACTGGCGACAATAAGCTTTTATTCCGGGATGCAGAAGGAGAAAAGCCGGTTAACCTCAACCTGGAGTTCCTGTTTGGCAAACCTCCCAAAACCATCCTGGAAGATAAATCAAAAGAATACCAGTTTGAAGATTTAAAGTATGACCAGAAAAGTCTGCTGAAATACCTTGAAGGTGTTTTGCAGATTGAAGCAGTGGCTTGCAAGGACTGGCTTACGAACAAGGTGGACAGGTCCGTAACCGGTAAGGTGGCCAAACAGCAATGCACCGGAACCATCCAGCTCCCTTTAAATAATGTTGGGGTCTCAGCACTTGACTACAGGGGTGAAAAAGGGGTTGCAACAGCCATCGGACATGCACCTGTGCCAGGGTTGATCAATCCTGAAGCCGGCTCCAGGCTTTCCGTTGCCGAAGCACTCACAAACATCCTCTGGGCACCTCTTGAAGAAGGTCTGAGCAGCGTTTCACTCAGTGCAAACTGGATGTGGCCCGCAAAAAATGAAGGGGAAAATGCACGTTTATATAAAGCGGTAAAAGCAATAAGCGATTTTGCAACAGAACTGGGTATCAATATACCAACAGGCAAGGACTCCCTTTCTATGACGCAAAAATACCCTGATGGCAAAAAGGTACTCTCCCCCGGAACCGTCATCGTTTCTGCTGCCGGAGAAGTGACAGACGTTAAAAAGGTTGTCAGCCCTTTCCTGGCCTTTGATTTTAATTCAACATTGTTTTACATTGATTTTGCAGGATGTGGATTTGAACTGGGTGGAAGTTCATTGGCACAGCTCTTTGGAAAGCTTGGTAAGAAAACACCTGATATTAAAGATCCTGCATATTTCAGAAACGCATTCAACACCACACAAAAACTTATTACAGAAGGTAAAATCCAGGCGGGACATGATATCTCTGCAGGTGGTATGATTACCACCATCCTGGAAATGGTCTTTCCTGTAAATGATATTGGTGTAAAGATAAACCTGAATGAATTACCTGAGAAAGATGTAACACGACTATTTTTCAGTGAAAAACCAGGGGTGATCATTCAGGTAAACGATCCTGATTATGTTGAAAAGGTTCTGACAGAAAACGGATTGCATTTTCACAATATTGGAAATACATCAAAAGATAAAAGGGTTGTTATAGATATAAAAGAGGAAAAATATGATCTCGACATCAACCATCACAGGGATGTGTGGTTCAGGAGCTCATATTTGCTGGACCGAAAACAAAGTGGTGAAAAACTCGCTTTGGAACGGTTTAATAATTACAAAAACCAGGATCTGCGTTTTGATTTTAATAAATCCTTCACCGGCAAAGCTGCAGACTATAAGATAGATCCTGATAGACGCAAACCTTCAAAAATCAAGGCTGCCATCCTGCGTGAAAAGGGCATAAACGGCGACCGCGAGATGGCCTACATGCTTTATCTTGCAGGGTTTGATGTGAAGGATGTGCATATGACCGATCTCATTAGCGGCAGGGAAAACCTTGATGATGTAAATTTCATTGTTTTTACCGGCGGCTTCTCCAACTCAGATGTCCTGGGGTCAGCCAAAGGCTGGGCCGGCGCCTTCCTTTATAACCCCAAAGCTAAAGAAGCACTTGAGCATTTCTATGCAAAGGAAGACACGCTAAGTCTTGGTGTATGCAACGGTTGCCAGCTCATGGTTGAACTGGGGCTGATCTATCCGGACCATCCTGAGCAACCAAAAATGAAACTCAATGACTCTGAAAAATTTGAATCGGCCTTCCTGAATGTTGATATAAAAGAAAACAACTCTGTATTATTAAACTCCCTGACAGGCTCAAGGATGGGAATATGGGTGGCGCATGGTGAAGGAAAGTTTAACTTCCCATATTTTGAAGACAATTACTGTATTCCAATAAAATACACTTACGAAGAATACCCGGGAAATCCCAACGGCTCCGATTTTTCAACTGCAGCCATATGCTCCAACGACGGACGCCATCTTGCCATGATGCCTCATCTCGAACGTTCTTTCCTGCCCTGGCAATGGGCCTACTACCCGGAGAAAAGGCCCGGCGATGAAATTACACCCTGGATGGAAGCATTCGTCAATGCCAGAGAATGGATCAAAAAAAACAGAAAAGACTGACCATGGAAAAAATTGTTCTTATTACCGGTGCCACCAAACATGCCGTGGAGGCCCTTTCAAAAAGTATGCGCCTGGATATGTTCAGACATAATATCAAGGTCTCCCAGATCTCCCCGGGTGCCGTGAAAACAGAATTCAGCATTGTCCGTTTTAAAGGTGATGAGGAAAGAACGAAAAAAGTCTATACGGGTTATCACCCCCTCAGAGCCGAGGATGTGGCAGAAGCCACTTTTTTTATTGCCCGTGCTCCTGAACATGTTAATATTCAGGACATCCTGATCATGCCCATAACCCAGGCAAATTCGACATCTTTTGACAGAAGATAGACGAATCTTCAATGGATTAGCAATTTTGAAAGTTTTATAATTTTATTATATTTGCTTTCCCGAAATTTGGGGCGTAACCAATTTGAAAGCATATGGAGGTAACTCGACTCTTCGACCTGTTGCCATACTCCAAGAAGAACTTCAAGCCGAAAGACGATGTTTTGGCTGGCAAGGAAGATGGCAAATGGGTAAAGTACAGCATCGACCAGTATATTGAAACAGCCAACAACATCAGTTACGGCTTTCTGAAACTTGGGGTTAAGCCGGGCGACAAAATTGCAACCATTACCAACAACCGTCCCGAGTGGAACTTCCTTGATATGGGCATTACCCAGATCGGAGCCATTCACGTACCCATTTATCCCACCATCAGCGAAGCGGATTATCAATACATCCTGAACCATGGTGAGGTAAAATTCGTTTTCGTTGCAGGAAAGGAGCTTTTGCAAAAAATTGGACATATTTTGCCGGAAGTTCCAACTTTAAAAGGGCTTTATACCTTCAAACATATTGATGACGTAAAGCATCTTAATGAACTCATTGAATTGGGCAAAGAGAATCCTGCTCCGGATAAGGTCGAAGAAATAAAAGCCTCCATTAAACCCGATGATTTCACAACTCTGATCTATACGTCAGGAACAATGGGTGTTCCCAAAGGAGTTATGCTGACCCATGCCAACCTTTTAAGCAATGTTGAAGGTGTTTACAGGATATTCCCTTTGGATGAAACAAGCAAAAGCTTGAGCTACCTCCCCCTTTGTCATGTTTACGAACGTATGAATATATACACATACCAATATCTTGGTGTATCAATATATTATGCGGAAAACATGGGAACCATCGGAGATAATATCAGGGAAATCTCACCGCACATATTAACGACAGTGCCACGTTTGCTTGAAAAAGTATACGATAAGATCCTTGCGAAAGGCAGAAAGCTGAAAGGAATAAAAAGAAACATCTTTTTCTGGGCTGTCCACCTTGCTGAAAACTATGAACTGAAAGGCAAAAGCCCCTGGTACAAACTTCAACTGGCTGTTGCCGATAGTCTTGTATTCAAAAAATGGCGTGAAGCACTTGGCAACCAGATGCGGGTGATCGTATCCGGCGGCGCTCCTTTGCAATCACGCCTGGCCAGGATATTCACAGCAGCCGGAATTCCCATCCTGGAAGGCTATGGCCTAACAGAAACATCTCCGGTTATTTCTGTAAATACACTTGAACCGGGTGGACAAAAATTTGGTTCCGTTGGACCTCCACTGAATAACGTGCAGGTAAAAATTGATGAAGATGGAGAGATCACCGTTAAAGGCCCCAACGTAATGGTTGGCTATTACAAAGAACCTGAACTCACCAAAGAAGTCATCTCTGATGAAGGGTGGTTTCATACCGGCGACATAGGTATGATCGATGAAGATGGTCACCTCAGGATAACCGGTAGGAAAAAAGAAATATTCAAAACCTCACTCGGGAAATACATTAGCCCTCAATTATTGGAAAACAGATTCAAAGAATCTCCTTTCATCGATACCATCATAGTGGTTGGTGAACACCAAAAGTTTGCCGCAGCCCTGATCGTACCTGATTTTGTGTACCTTCGCTCATGGTGCAATGTTAAAGGCATCAAATACACCACCGACGAGGATATGGTCACCCATAAGGAAATCAATGACCGTATCAAAAAAGAAGTTGACCATTATAACACATTCTTTGGTAACACCGAAAAGATCATGAAATATGAGATCATGAAGAAAGAATGGTCAGTGGAAAATGGGGAACTTACTGCCAGCCTCAAGCTGAGGCGTAAGCATATCTGTGAAAAATATAAAGAAAACATTGATCAGCTTTTTGCACAAAATAAAGGAACCGGACCTCAAAAAGCTGAAAGCAAATTACAAAAAGCAGAGGTTGGATAAAAAGCAACAAACAAAACTCGAGACTTTTATCCTGAACGTTTCCAAGCAATTCATCCATCACCCGGATATACCTGCATCCCCTGGCCTTATGAGCGGAAACGCCGGCATTTCACTATTTCTCTATTATGTTGCACATTATTTCAAAGATCAGAATATTTATGACCAGGCCGAAGAGAGGTTACAAAAAGTAATGGGCCTGCTAAACTCTGGAATCAGGGATATTTCCTTTGCAAATGGCATTGCAGGTATGGCCTGGACTATTGCTCACCTAAATAAAAAAGGATATATCAAAGGGGAAACAGAAACCCGGCCAAATCAACTGGATCACCTCATGCATGAAATCGCAGTTGAAAATATAAATAATGCCCATTTTGAATTGTTATACGGTTATACAGGAACCGGCCTCTATTTCCTTGAAAATGAAAAAACCCATTTTTCAACAGAAATCATAAAACTGATCATTGATCATTTGTCCTCAAATATTGATATTAATTCGACAATGCCTGGTTTGGCTCACGGACTGGCAGGCCCTGTTTCTTTTTGTGCAAAATGTATTGATAATGGTTATGAAATCGACAGATCAAAAAAAGTTTTACAAACAATTGTTCCTGAAATATTTAACATTTTTTCACATATGCCCTGTCTGTCCATTCAACAACAGATAACTTCTTGTAAACATGACAATTCGCCCAATCCCTTTGGATGGTGTCACGGGTTACCTGGCATCGCTTTATCTGTTTTACAGGCAGGCCGTGCAACCCTTCGTAAGGATTGGATGTCTTGTGCAATACATTGCATAAATGACTATATCGCTGAATTGCAGCAATATGAGAATGAATTAACGGAAAATTGCCTTTGCCATGGTAAAACCGGCATTGCCAATATCCTTAGAAAGTTTTACTTCCAAACCAAAATCACAACTTTCCTTGATGCATCTGATTATTGGATAAAGAAATCAGTGGCTGATACAGATGGCTCTGATGCCCTGCAAGGTAAGATCAGCGAGCAAGATTTGGGTTTGCTGATGGGTATTTCCGGCATCTGTTTATCATATTTGAACTTTTTAACACCTGATATAGAGGAACCTGGTTGGGATACTTGCTTATTAATCAGCTGAATATCTTATTGATATCCAGCAGTGGCTGTTTTACGAACTCAACCAGGAAAAGATGAATGATAATAAGGTTTCACCTCTGAAATATTTTGTACTCAGAACACCCATATTCCCTTTTAACCGTTTAGAAGAACTTCTGCGGAAAGATGTTTTGAATGATGATATCCTGAAAAAATGTTTTAATGAAAAAATATTCCGGGAAGGAGTTCTTTATGCATCACCCTCATTTTATAACTCCTTGCAGAAATGGCTAAAAGGTCAGTCCATTCCATCAAAAAAGAAAATGATGCTCAGAAGAAAAGGCCTTGAATACATCATCAGGATGTCATCCCGCTGCACAACTTTTGGGCTTTTTACAGGTATTTCAACCGGCATTTGGGGTACAGAAAATTCGATCACGCTCAATGGCAATTATCACAAGGATGTCCGGTATGATATGGCATTCTGCACCAAACTGGCTTCCTGGATCATAGAAGATGTATTCCTGGGGAATAAACTGATATATTATCCAAACAGCACCATTTACGAAGCATTTTCTGAATTCAGATACATCAGGCAAAGCTCAGGAAAATATGTCAGCAAAGTAAAGGTCAACTCTATAGAAAACAATGATTTCCTGAAAGATGTTTTAGATTTTTGCAGATATGGCAGAAGAATGGCAGAATTAAAAGAATTCATGCAGGAAAAATCCCTTGAAAGGGAATTTGTGAATAATTACCTCTTTAATCTGATTGACCACAAGATCATTGTTTCTGAATTGGAACCCAATGTATCAGGACCAACATATTTTGAAAAGATCAAACAAAAAGTCACTCTTCTTTCTGAAGAGGATTCAAAACAAAAGTCTGCTTGCATTACCAAACTTGATCAGATATTAAATGATCTAAGTTCAAATTCCACCAAAGGGAAGAAAATCTTCATCATGGATGCTTCCCAAAAAGTATCAAAAGAATTCCCGGAATATGCTACCTCAAAGTTCTTCCACATTGATCTTTTCAACCATGCTGAGAGGTGTTCTTTGGATAGTTCGCTAATTCATCCCCTATTAAACGGATTGGACTGTTTGATCCGGCTATTCCCTAAACGACAATCGGATTATCTAATGCGATTCAAAGAAGAATTCAGGTCTGTTTTTGGTAACAGAGAAATCCCTCTCATGAAGGCCCTTGATCCGGAATCAGGAATAATGGCAGATAAAGATCAGAACCATCAGAAGTACAATACAATTTCAGATGAATTTTCTGAGATGTTAACCAAGGAACCCACTCATTCTGTCCACCTTGAAGAAACAGATTTGTTCCTGCTCAAAAAAATACAAACTGCATACATGGAGGGGAAATGCACAATCAACATCGAAAAAAATGAGATCCCAAATACAGAAAACAGTTCAACCCTGCCGGATACTTTTAACCTGGTCTTCTCCGTTTTGAACAGTCAGGATAAACTCATACACTTAAAAGGGTTGTCAGGGCCATCAGCATGCCATTTGCTTGGACGTTATGCCAGAGGCAATAAAGATATCGATAACCTCATGCAGGAAATCACTGCACATGAAAAACATAATCAGGATTATATCTATGCGGAGCTAATATATTGTCCTGAAGGGCCAGAAGCCAACCTTTGCCTCAGACCAAAGCTTCGGGAATATGAAATACCTTTTCTGGCTGCATCATCTGTTGATGAAGAATACCAAATCATGCTCAACGACTTATCGGTAAGTGTTGTAAATGGCGACATAGTTTTGAAATCTGTAAAAAATAACAAGCTGGTAAAAATATTCTCCAGCCATTCACTTGACTTTGAAAAAATTCAATTACCTGTATTAAGGTTTCTCCATGAGCTACAATCCCAAAGCTATTATGAAGGTCTCCGTTTCGACTGGGGATCACTCTCCGTATTATTCCCCTTCCTGCCCAGGGTGGTGAGCGGAAACATTGTTATATCACCCAAATCCTGGATGTTTAAACAAGAAGAGTTGTCCGGATTCCTAAAGTCCCACTCGAAAGATGCTTTAAAAAAATCCATTGCAAGGTGGCGATACAAACATAAAATCCCCTGTAGAATATTGCTGGAGGAATACGGACAGGAATTATATATCAACTTAAATTCCCACACCGGCATTGACTTATTCCTTTGCCTTATAAAAAATAAAAATAATATATTCCTGAAGGAGTTCCTGGTTCCCGACACCCAACTGGTAAAAGGCAAGAATGGAATGTTTACACACGAAATCATTGCCCCGTTTATCGTGCGTAAGAAAGCAGTTAAAAAGATCCAGGAATGAAACGAAAAAGGTTCTATATCCCCGGTGATACCTGGTTGTATTATAAAATCTATCTGGTGCCTTTCAGGTCCGACTGGTTTTTAAAGGAGATCATGTTTCCGCTGTTACAGTCATTCCAGGAAGAAGCCTTCATCGGGACCTGGTATTTTATCCGTTATTCTGACCCCGAATACCATTTGCGGATAAGAATAAGACTGAATTCTCTTGATTACCTGGCAGATATTATGAAATCAACAAGAGAAAAGGTACAACCTCTGATTCGTCACGGAAGAATAAAAAACGTACAACTTGACACATACCAACGTGAATATGAAAGATATGGCAACAACACCATTGCATGGTGCGAAGAGATCTTTTACCACGACAGCAATACCGTCATGGAAATGATGAATCATACTTTGGATGAAGGAGAAGACCAGGATGAGATCCGATTCTTATCAGCTATAAAATCTACTGAGCAGTATATGAAGGACTTTAAAATGAACCAAAACATCAGAAAAGAATTTCTTCATCAAATAATTGAAGGGATATCTGACAGTTTCCAGGATTATGATTTCCTCGTGGAGAAAATTAGCAAAAAATTCCGTTGCCAGCGAAAAATGATTGAACGAACCATGACATCCTGGTCGGACAACCAGAAAATCAACCTTTTTGAAAAGCGGAGTGTCGATTGCAGGAACGCTCTCAAAAGCATCCTGGAAAAACATGATAACAACAAGCTGGATGTGCCACTGGTTAACCTTGCTGCCAGTGTCATACACCTCTCCCTGAACAGGATCTTCCCATCATACCACCTCATCAATGAGGTGGCTACATATATTTATTTGTTCCGCTATTACAAATCCAAAATCGCCAGGGAGAAATATGATGAGAGAAAGAAAATCATTCTAAACCACGAAGTACACAAAGGGAAGCACAAAGGGGCACGAAGGGAACCTGAATAACATTCATGCTTTTAAGAAATTATCCTGCAGGAATTGTCCTCTGGTGTTTATTGTCACCATTAATACCACCCCTACGGGGTTCGTTTTTGCATTTGCGCTTTAAGCTACCGGAGTACCGCCCCTATGGGGCTTTCTTTTCGCTAACGGAATGGTAACCCGATTG
>JAGYLD010000092.1 GCA_018401355.1 Bacteroidales bacterium | reverse complement strand
GCATATCTGCACCGATGGCAGTGTAGCCAACATAGAAGCTGTCTGGTACGCCAGGAACCTGACTTCCATTCCTTTTGCAGTCAAACAGGTGCGTCCTGAGCTCGTTAAAGGAAAATCCGACTGGGAACTGGCCAATATGACCATTGAAGATATCCTGGATCTTTCTGAAAAAGTAAAAAACGACTGGGATGAAGTAAGAAACAACTCCGTAAGGGGTACCGGAGTGATTGAAGGCCAGCTTGGTAAATGGATCGTGCCTCAGTCAAAACATTATTCATGGGTCAAAGCTGCAGACATCCTGGGGATTGGGTTAAACAATGTTGTTGAAATACAGGTAGATGAACATTTCAGGATGGATATTGACATCCTGAAAAAGACCATCGATGAAATGGCCGAAAATAAAATCCCCGTGCTTGGCGTGGTAGGAGTGATTGGGAGCACAGAAGAAGGGGCTGTGGATTACATGGACAAGATCATTGAATTAAGGGATGATTACGAGAAAAAGGGGATTTCATTTTACATCCATGGCGATGCAGCCTACGGAGGCTATGCCAGGACTATATTCCTGGATGAAGAATACAATTTCATTCCGTACAACGATCTGAAGGTGAGGCTTCACAAGGAAGAGATCATCAACCAGGATGGCATCGACTGGCCCTGTGAAGATGTTTATAATGCCTTCAAGGCATTATCCAAAACCAATTCCGTCACCATCGACCCTCATAAGATGGGATATGTGCCTTACTCCGCCGGAGGCATTTGCATCAGCGACAAAAGAATGGTGGATGCCATTTCGTTTTTCGCTGCCTATGTCTTTGAAAAAGGAACGGACCTGCCGACACTGCTGGGAAGCTATATCATGGAAGGTTCCAAAGCCGGAGCCACTGCCGCCAGTGTCTGGGTAGCCCATCAGGTGCTGCCACTGAACATCACAGGATATGGAAGGCTCATTGGCGCCAGCATCGAAGGAGCACAAAGGTTTTATGAACACATCCTCAGCTCGGAGATACTCGACATTGAAGGAACAAAAGTAAAGCTGCAGGCACTGGTTAAGCCGGATTTTAATATGGTCGACTTTGCCTTCAACCTGGAAGGAAATACAGACCTGGAAAAGATGAACAAGCTGAACCTGGAATTATACAACCTGAGTTCCTATGTTTCCGGGCCCGTCCTGAAAAACGATTTTATCACCTCACACACGGAGTTCTCCTATGATGATTATAGGGATGCCCCGAAAAAGCTGGCCGGACGTCTGGACATCCCCGGAGAAGAATGGGATAAAGTACATAGTCTCAGGGTGATGCGGGCATGTATCCTCACCCCGTATTTCATGAAGTCAAACGTGGTGGAAAACTATTGGAACAACTACCTGGAAAGCATGAAAGAGAAACTATCCCTGATAATAAAGGACTATTTGTAAACAACAATTAAGAAACGTCCAGTAATTAACATACAAGCAATATGAAAATTTTCATCAAAATCCTGCCTTTGATGGTATCCCTGGCAATGATTTCAGGATGCAAGGATAAAAGGTTTGTACAGGAAAACGAGGAACTTGTCCCGGTTAAGATCAGGATAACCAAAGAACAAGAAATCCGTAAATCTTTCAATTACAGCGGGAATATTGTACCTTTTAAAACCATCAAGTTTGGGTTTATGGTTGCAGGAAAGATCAAAGCCGTTCATGTTGTCGAAGGCCAGTTCGTAAACAAAGGTGATCCCATTGCCGACATCGATGCTACGGATTACCAATTTGCCCTGGATGCAGCCCAAGCCCGGTATAGAGAGGCTGAAAAAGAGTATTCCCGACTCAAAAAGCTGCATGAGGAAGCAAGCCTGACCGACAGTGATTTCGATAAGATCACGGCTTTATATTACGAAGCCAGGGCAGATTATGAATACAAAAAAAAGCAGGTTAACGACACCCGCCTTTTCGCTCCGGCCACAGGCTGGATCGCCGTTGAAGGGATAGAACCCGGCGAAATCGTTCCCCAGGGAATGCCTTTATTCGGGCTCGTGGTAACCGACCGTGTTTTCGCAGAAGCTTCCATCCCTGAAGATGAAATAAACCATATTACAACAGACATGGACGTTGATGTTGAAGTACCGGCAGTATATGATTCCGTATTTTCAGGAAAGATCAAACGCATCGGGAAGGTTGCAGATCCCTACTCCCGCTCCTTCCCGGTAAAAGCCATCATAAGAAACAAACACTATCTGCTTAAACCGGGCATGATAGCAAATATGAAAGTGCCGTCGGGAGAAGCAAACATTGCCGTCTTGGTTCCCGGGAACGCCATCCTTACAGATGCCGACGGACATCAATATGTATATATAGTCAAGGACGGAAAAGCCCGTTACAAGGAAATTCTCACCGGCAATACCTGGTCGAAGGAAATCATTATTTTGAAAGGCCTGAAACAGGGTGATGAACTTGTGACAGAGGGTCAGAACAAACTGTATGAAGGTGCACCGGTAAAAGTAGTAAACTAAACATTGTATTGATACATACTGATCATGAACATCATACAATCATCGCTCAAAAACAACCAGGTTTCACTCGTCACCATATTCCTGATCTTTGCCGTTGGAATTTATTCTTTGTTTACCATGCCAAGGCGTTCCGACCCGGAGATCACCATCAGGCAGGCGCTGGTAGTAGCACTGTATCCAGGAGCAACAGCACAGCAGGTGCAGGAACAAGTCACAAAAACTCTTGAAGACAAGCTATTCACTTATGCAGAGGTAAAGAAAGACGAAACCTATTCCACCACCCGCGATGGACTCGTATACATCACAGTAACGCTGGAAGATTGGGTAGACCTTCCTGACCTTTTCTGGGACAGACTCGGCCAGAGCATGTTCCAGCTTTCCGAAATATCTCTTCCACAGGGTGTTATCGGCCCGCTTGTGGATTCAGATTTTGGCGATGTGATAGCATTGCTCATTGCCGTGGAATCAAACAACCATTCTTACAGCGAGATCAAAGACTATGTGAACCTGATTGAAGACAACCTGAGGATGATACCGTCAGTTTCTAAGCTTGAACAACTTGGTTTTCAAGAAGAAAAAATTGAGGTTGCTTTCGATTCGAAGAAGATGGCACAGTTTGAGATCGACAAGACCGGAATCGTTGAAGTTCTTAAAACCCAGAATACCATTCAATATTCCGGATATGTAGAACCCGGAACGTTAAACATCAATCTATATACAACCGGACTGTTATCCAACATTGACGAAATCAGGGAACAAATCGTAGGTATCTCGCAGGAAGGCTCGGTAGTGAGACTTAAAGACCTGGCAAAAGTCAGCCGAGTACCGGCCGACACCACGCAGTTGATCCGGGTCAACGGCAGGGACAGCAGGGTCATGCTCATCTCGCTTCAAATGCAGGATAAATATAACATTGTGCAGTTTGGAGAAGAAGTGGATGCGGTTCTTGCCGAATCAAAGAAGCTGCTTCCTCCGGATTTAAATTTCCACACCATCAACAATCAGCCGGAAGTGGTAAAAAGTGCCGTCAATGATTTTATGCGGGAATTTCTGATAGCCGTCGTAGCTGTAATCATCGTTATCATGTTGCTCTTACCCTTCCATATTGCACTGATTGCAGCCATCTCCATTCCCATCTCCATCGGCATGACCTTTACTTTCCTGAATCTTTTCGGTTATGAGTTGCAGCAGGTTTCCCTGGCTTCGCTGGTTGTTGTTCTGGGCATGGTTGTGGATAACGCTGTGGTGGTCATCGACAGCTACATCGACAAACTTGACAAAGGCATAAAACGCTTTGAGGCGGCCTGGCAAAGTGCATCGGAGTTCTCTGTTCCGCTCATCTCCTCTACCCTTTCTATAATAATGGCCTTTTTACCCCTGGTGTTCATGCTTAGTGGCGCTACCGGTGAATTTTTGATCACGCTGCCCATTACAGTGGCCATCTCCATGACATGTTCCCTTGTGGTTGCATTTTTCCTCACCCCATTCCTGGCCTATCTATTTATCAGGAAAGGATTGAAAAAGGATGATTCCAAAAAAGATGCCGCAAAAAAGAAATTCTCCATGCTCAATGCCATCCAATGGATTTTCAACATCAGCATAGAATGGGCAATGAAAAATAAAGTACCCACCCTGATTCTGGGTGCAGCCATGATCATTTTCGGGGTACTCTTGCTTAAGGCACCTAAGCAACAATTTTTCCCGAATGCACAAAGAAATCAGTTTATCATCCAGGTTTTTGAGCCCATAGGAACGAAACTTGATGTAACCCTGGCCGATGTTAAGAAGATCGAGAAAGTCCTTTTAAAAGATTCACTGATTACCGGTTTTGCTTCTTTTACAGGCAGCTCTGCTCCAAGGGTTTATTACTCATTTTCTCCTGAGTTTCCTGAAGAAAGCTATGCCATGTTTCTGGTCAACACAACCAGTGTCAGTACCACGGAAGATCTTGCACCAAAATACGAGATGTTGCTTCAGAATTTTCTACCTGATGCAGAAGTTGACGTGATGCAGTTTGCCCAGGGCGTCCCGGTCACCTCACCGGTGGAAGTGCGGATTTATGGCAGCAACATCCCAAACCTGGAAAGAATGGGAGAACAGGTAAAGGCCATTTTCAGGCATGCCGAAGGCAGCCGGCTCATACGGCAGGATTTTGCCACAGGCCAGTATCTGAAAGTCGATGTTGACCACAGCAGGGCTGTTCAGATGGGGTTCACAACCGAGGTAATTGCTGCCAATCTTGCCATTGGCCTCCACGGAGCCCCTGTGTCAACCCTTTGGGAAGGTGATAATGCACTGGATGTTGTTTTCAGGCTTGAAAGGAAGCTTCGGAATGACTTCGACGACATTGCCAACATGTACATTGAAACACCAGCCACAGGTATAAGCATACCGCTCAGGCAGATTGCTGACCTCACTCCATCCTGGGAAACAGCAAAGATCACCAGGAGAAACGGGATACCTGCATTAACCACAGGCTGCAAGCCCATACCCGGATACCTGGCTTCTGAAGTCCTTGAAAAGATCCAGCCACAGATCGATACCATGAAGCTGTTACCGGGATATACCCTTGAATACGGGGGCGATAAGAAAAACCAGAATGAGACCTTCGGGCATATGATCGCAGCGCTGATCATAAGCCTTGTGAGCATCTTCCTAATACTTCTGTTTCAATTCAGGGAGATGGCCAGGCCCCTCATCATTATGGTTTCCATCCCACTGTCATTGTTTGGATCCATCCTGGGGCTGGTTATCACCGGGAATGTATTCAGCTTCACAGCTTTTGTAGGACTAATTGCCCTGGTGGGCATTGTTATCAGAAATGCATTGATCATTGTTGACCATGCCGATCATCTGGTTATCCAGGAAAAGATCTCACGCAACCAGGCTGCACTGGAATCAGCGAAAAGAAGGTTACGCCCAATATTCCTGACTACCATGGCGGCTGCTATCGGAGTTGTCCCGATGATCGTGCTGAAAGATCCCCTCTGGGCACCGCTGGCCAGCGTTTTTGCCTTTGGGATCGTGATCTCGATGGTACTGACCCTGCTGGTTATCCCTGTGCTATATAGCCTGATCATAAAAAACAGAAATAATGTTGCGTCATAATTCCGTAAAAAAAATGAACAACTTCAAAAAATATGTTAGCGTTTTGATGCTTTTTGTGGCAATCCCATCATTGTCGCAGGACACCCTCTTCCTGAACCTTCAGGAAAGCCTGATCAGGGCGGAAAGCAACAACAGGCTTATCCGGATTTTCGAATATAAGATCAACCATGCCAGGGCAAAGCTCACTGAAATGAAAAGCCATTTCTATCCGCGGGTGATCTTCGACGGAACCTTCGCCTACAACAGCGACCCAAATATTTACCTGAAGAAAGGAGAAATGAACCATGTCTACGACGATCTCATCGATGTAGGATGGATCGACGAAATGTTGAAGGAATATTTTCCATTGCCACCCAAAGACATGACACTGCTTCACGGGGATGAACTTTTTTATAAAACCAATGTTGGGCTTTACCAGCCTATAAGCCAGCTTACAACCATCAACACAGGAAAGAAAGCAGCCATAACCGACCTGGAGATCACTAAAACGGAAAAGACAAACCTGATATCGCAGATACGTCTGGGTGTTATCGAACTGTTTTACGGAATCTTACTTGAAAGCAAGAGAGAAGAGGCAGCCACCCTGGAACTGGAATACAAAATCCTGGAGTATGAAGATGCTAAAAATGCGGAGCAGGTTGGAACGCTGCTCAGCCTCGATGTCGAAGCCCTCAATGCAGAGATCTTTGAAAAAGAACAGGAACTGGTCAGAATTAAAAATCAGAAGGAGTCATATCTGTTGTCGTTTAAACATTTGCTTGGCCTGGAATATTCCAGTATACCCGTACCATTGACTGAGTTAACGGTTAAGAGCAATGCAGGAAAACTTGATCATTATGTTCAGCAGGCATCTCAAAATAATTACCAACTGAAGATCTCCGGCCTGACATTGCAAAAGGCAGAATATGGCATCGATGCCGCCAAAAAAGGATATATACCCGAACTCAGTGGTTTTGCGCAATACAATTATAACAAGGGCATCCCACTTTATCCCGAAAATTATCTCCTGGCCGGATTAAACCTGAAGTGGACACTGGTTGCTGCAGGCGAAAGGGCAGCCATGCGAAAACAAAGCAATGCCCTGTATGAAGAAGCCTATGAAGACCTTGAATATGAAAAGGAAACGGTAAGGAACGAAGTAGAGAAGACATACCTTGACCTGATATACGCTAAAAAACTCCTGGCTACAGCAAACAAAGCCATGGAGGCAAGAAAAGAAGAGTTAAGGCTGGCAGTTAATGCCCGGAAAGAAGGAATCATCCTGGAATATAAACTGCTGGAAGCCATGGCAGATCGTGCATGGGCGGAAGCCGACGTTCTGGGGGCACAATTAAATTACAGGATACTCCTTGCGAAAATGAGACGGCTAACCGGAGAAGATATCCCGACTAATACCAATTAAAAATTATAGCTCAGGTCAAAGCATTTTTCTACCCATGCATATATGTGTTCAATTTTTTCCGGTTCATGTCCGGCTTCTTCGGCATTTTTCAATTTATCCCTGAATTCCTTCATTCTGCCGGAAACGTTGTTCTCCTTCACCAGTTTACCTTTTTCAAACAGCAGCTCATAAACCTCCAGGTATTTCCATGCAGGATGAAAACCCATGTGCACATAGAGTTCCTGGATGAAATCACGGCCAATCAGGATGCCACCTGTAAAATTGATTTTCAGGGCAACATTTTCAAAGTGGTATTCGAAGAATGTTCCGGGGCCGTCATCGGGCGTGTTAACCGGCTTGTGTCCGTTGATTTTGGGAGCCCTTTTAAACCAAAGAAATTTTTTGGGAAGATTATCAATATTGATATCCAATTCATCCAATACAAGCATTTCATCCAGGATTCCGTATGTTGCGATAAAACCCTTCCAGCAGGCAGTGCAATTTGATTTTGGGATGATCCCAAATCCGGACGGATAAAACAACTCATTTCCGTTTACCCCGGCAACGTCAAAATCATTGCCATGGTAATGAAAGGTATCTGAGAATTGGGCGGTCATATTAATATTTTTTGCCTGAATAATTTAATCCAAACCTTAAGTCAAAAGATAAATTAAAGAATTTCGATTTAACAGGCAAATAAAAAAGGCAGCCATCAGGCTGCCATTGTTTTTCAGCGGACCGGACGGGACTCGAACCCGCGACCCCATGCGTGACAGGCATGTATTCTAACCAAACTGAACTACCGGTCCAAAACTTTATGAACGCGCCCTTTTCGAGCGAGTGCAAAGATACACCTATTTTGTGATTTTGCAAAAAAAATGGAAATTTTTGATGGTCTGAAATTATTTTACTCCAACAATCCCCTCCTTCCCATACCAAGTTCAATAATATCCCTATATTTGAGCAAAACCGGAACCATATGCTGAATTATGCCCGCAATATCATCTACTCCCCTTTCTTTATATCCATACCTGTCAGCATTATCATAATCATACTCTTGCCATCATTTTTCCAGAAAATCCGGCTGGATGTCATCGAAGACTCACTTAAAGAAAAGCCTGGAAGTATACACTACCATAAAGACCTGAACGGGGACGGAAAGACCGAACTGGTGGTATGTTATAAAGATCCTCATGGACAGTTGTCCCTGCAGGTATATGATCACCTTGGAGGACTTGCCGGTCAATGGAATTATCCTGGAAAATACATACGTTTCGCAAAAGAAGCTTATTTTGGCGATTTTGACAACAACGGAAGCCTGGAAATCTATGGATTCACCATAAGGAATGATTCAATTCTGTTGAGCGCCTTTGAACCTTTTCCTGATGACAGGACAACCCTTTCTGCAAGATATATAGACAAAATCGGCTCCTATGGCAAACATCTGGATTTCGACATACATTCATTTCACATCACTGACCTTGACCAGGATTACAACAAGGAAATCATTTTCATTATCGCTGGCGGATTTTCTCTAACTCCGAGAAAAATCTACAAATATTTACCCGGCAATGATTCCCTGGTGCAATCAGAAAATTTTGGAAATATTTTTGGGAATCTCATCATTGCCGACCTGGATAATGATGGCTTCATGGAGATCACAGGAAGCGGCGCTGCATGCGACAATATCCCGGATACCATGCAGGTCCCTTACAAAGATAACAGTTCCTGGCTCTTCATTTTAGACCATAACCTGCAGCTGAAAACAGAACCCCTGGAATTTCCCGGGGTTGGAACACGGATCTTTATCGCCCCACTGATTAACGGGGAGAAAAAATATCTTCTGGGGTTACACCATTCCATCGGACATGAAAGCAACGCCAATGAATTCCTGCTTTTCGACGGAAACGGCAATCTGATCAGGAAAAAGGAAGCTCCGGAATATTCCAAAAAAGACCGGTTCGACCTTCTCTTTGAACTGTTCACACCGGAAAACATCGTAATTGCAAACCAGAACGGAGAAATATGGACCATAGACTCCTCATTATCAATCATAAACAAAGAGTCTTTTGCATTCAACATATTTTCAAAAACGGATACGATTGACATTAACGGCGACAAACAAGCAGAACTTGTCTTCCGAAGCCTCGATGGCACAAAGTTGATTATAACCGATGCAGGGATGGAGATATTGGCTACCTATCCTGTAGCGGAATTAGACAAGTATGAAGTTATGGGATACCAACATGAAAACATCCATTACCTTGTTATTCAGGATGCCAAAAGAAAGATCATCCTGCAAGGCAGGAACCAACCCTATTATTTGCTAACGGCCGGAAGCTGGTTCCTGATTTACCTGGGTGTGCTATTGTTTGTCGCAATGATCAGAAAAATACAAATTTACCAGATCAGAGCCAGGGAAAAGATCAGTAACCAGATCCTCTCACTCCAGCTCAAGTCAACCAGCAATCAACTGGATCCCCATTTCACATTCAATGTATTCAACACGATTGCCT
>JAGYLD010000091.1 GCA_018401355.1 Bacteroidales bacterium | reverse complement strand
ACATCTGATCAAATAAAAGAGAGCTTGTTCAGCGATAAGACAATGCCAATAAATGACCAGATCAGGAACAATGAAAACAAATCTGTTTCTGTAGGTTTATCGGTTCCGATATTTAATGGATTTCAGGTTTCAAACAGCATACAACAATCAAAAATAGGTGTTGATCTTGCAGAATTTGACCTGGAGCTTGTCAAGAACAATGTTCGCAAAAACGTTGAAACAGCATATACAGATGCAGTTGCGGCCTATAAGACTTATCAGGCCAATCTCAAATCACTGGAATCCTTCAGGGAAGCTTTTAAATATATGGAACAGAAATTTAATGTTGGCATGGTCAACTCCCTGGATTACAATACTGCCAAGACACAATTAACGAAAGCAGAGTCAGATTTACTGTCTGCAAAATATGATTATGTATTTAAAGTAAAGATCCTCGATTTCTATATGGGTAAGCCCATTACGATTAATGATTTTATTGTCAGATAAAAAAATAAAATCTTTACTTTTACGTGAAATAACAAAGTCACACATTCCGGAATTTTGAAATTAGCTTTCATGAAAAAGAAATCAAAACGCAAAATTTGGCTGATAGCTATTGTTGCTATTGTAGTCATTGCTTTAATCGTTGTTGCTGTCAATAAAGGCAGTAAATCCAGGGGAATAAGGGTCTCTGTGGAACCTGTCGAGAAACGGACCATCACTGAAAGTGTCTCTGCCAATGGCAAGATACAACCTGCAGTGGATGTAATGATTAGTCCGTACATTTCCGGTGAAGTTGTTAACCTATATGTTAAGGAAGGTGATGAAGTTAAAAAGGGTGATTTGCTAGCCAAAATAGATCCTGAAATATATATTTCAAGTTATGAGAGGGCTGAAGCCAACCTGAGTTCTCAGAAAGCCAATCTCGCCAATGCAAAAGCCAGGGTTGCACAAGCCGAGGCGCAGTTTGTAAATGCCAAACTAAGTTTCGAAAGAAACAAATCACTCTGGGAGCAACAGGTAATCTCTGATGCCGATTTTGACGGTATCAAATCAAATTATCAGGTTGCCCTGGCAGAAGTTGATGCAGCAAAACAAAGTGTAGCAAGTGCAGAATTTGCTGTGAAAAGTGCAGAAGCCTCACTGAAGGAAGCCAGGGAAAACCTTACAAGAACAACCATTTTCTCACCTACCAATGGGAAGGTCTCCAAATTAAATATTGAGGTTGGAGAACGGGTTACTGGTGCCAGTCAGTTTTCTGCCGGTACTGAGATCATGCGTATTGCAGATTTGAATGACATGGAAGCCAATGTAGAAGTGAATGAAAACGATATTGTCAGGGTATCTTTGGGAGATACATGCGAGATAGAGGTCGATGCATACCTTAATGATATTTTCCTTGGGGAGGTCACAGAAATAGCTACTTCCGCAAATACTGCAGGCGTCAGCGCCGATCAGGTTACGAATTTCGATGTAAAGATCAGGATATTCAGGGAGTCATATGCAGACCTCATTCCTGAAGGCGATTCAACCTATGCGCCATTGAGGCCAGGCATGTCGGCCACCGTGGAGATCCAGACCGAAACACAACATAACGCCCTTACAATTCCTATTCAGGCAGTCACAACAAGGGCAGATACTACGAGCAAAGAAGAGGAGGAATCAATACTAAAAGATGATGTTAATGAAGTTGTGTTTATTGTTGAAGAAGGTAAAGCGAAAATGGTGAAAGTTGAAACAGGAATTCAGGATAACATGCATATTGTGATCAAGGATGGATTAGAAGAAGCCCAGGAGGTCATCACCGGACCCTACCGTGCCGTTTCGAAAAGACTCCAGGATGGCAATGAGATAACAGTCGTTGACAAAAAGTTCCTGTTTAATGAGGATGAAGATTAGTGGGATATATTCTTGAAATAGATACTGCTACACATGTTTGCTCTGTCGCGCTTTCCAAAGGCGAACAATTATTAGGTTTCAGAGAAAGCAAGGAAGCCAATGTTCATTCCAGGTTACTTACGGTTTTTATAAAAGAATTGATGGAAGAGTTGGGGGTTGGATACACCCAACTTGATGCAGTGGCTGTAAGCATGGGCCCCGGCTCCTACACAGGTTTAAGAATTGGGGTTTCAGCAGCCAAAGGATTTTGCTACGGGCTTGAAATTCCACTCATGGGAATACCTACCCTAAGGTCGATGGCCGCCGGTGCAATAACTGCATTTCAGGATTTCCTGGAAATAGACAAACATACGTTGCTTTGCCCCATGATAGACGCCAAAAGAATGGAAGTATATACTGCTTTATTTACAACAAACCTGGAACAGATCATGGAAACCAATGCAATAATCATAGATAAGAACTCTTTTTCTCCTGGGATCGATTCCAACAACATTTATTTCTTTGGAAATGGCGCAGCAAAAACAAAACCCATCCTGGAAGAAAAACCCAATGCACATTATCCTGAGGGCTTTGAAGTATCCGCAAGACATATGGTAAAACTTGCCCTTGAAAAATATCAGAAAAAAGATTTCGAGGATGTTGCCTATTTTGAGCCCTTTTATCTGAAAGACTTTATTGCCGGCAAGCCACGTGTAAAAGGGCTTTGACTATCCGGCAATGGTCGATTTTGTATGATCGGTATCATATTCAAATTGAACGGTAACATGAGATATTCCAAACTTTTCCTGAAGTAGTTCCTCAATCGTTTTTAACAATCCTTCCGTATCGGATACTTTCCGGTCCTCAGAAAGTTCTGTATGACATTCAAAATGGATGAGATTGTCATTGAGATTCCAAATATGTACATGATGTACATTTGATACTTCGGGAAGCTTTTCTATTTCATCTTTTATCAGTTGGATTTCTATTCCTCTCGGTGTAGATTGCATTAAAATATCAATCGTTTCCCTGAAGATATTCCATGTTGCTTTCAGTATGTATAAACTTATCAAAATCGTGATAACAGGATCAATCCAGTAGAGGTTATAATAGTATATCAGAATCCCTCCTGTGATCACGGCAACCGAAGACAGGGTATCGGAAATCAGGTGCAGATATGCTGATCGAACATTAAGATTCTTACCGGAATCTTTTCTCAGGATCAGCACTGAGATAAGGTTTGCAGCCAATCCAATGGTTGCTACAATGAACATGATCTGCCCCTTAATGGGCTCAGGTTCAATAAATCTTTTTATCGCTTCAATAAAAAGGAAAATTGAAACAATGATCAACACCATGGAATTCAACAGAGCAGCCAGTATCTCGATACGCTTATATCCAAAGGTCCTCCTTTCATTTGAGGAACGCTTTGATACCCTGTTAGCAACATAGGCGATAAAGATAGCCAGCGTATCGCTTAAGTTATGAAGCGCATCAGAAAGTAAAGCCAGGCTGTTGGAAAGAATACCTCCAATTACCTCAACAACGGTAATTATGAGATTGAGGACCGTGGCAATAAGAAGGTTCCTGCCGCTTACTTCTTTATGGTGGTTGTGGCCCATTTTGTAAAGGTATAAAATTGGAGAATTTATAAACACCCACTTTCCCTAACACAAACAACTCAATTCCCCCCGTGCCTTCTCAAAAGCCTCTTTACCTTCCCTGAAAGCAAACCATGCAATACCAATTGATCCGGCAATATCTATGTAACCTATTTTGAAAATTTCATATAAACCACTGGAGGCAAGCAGGATGACAGAAAGGTAAAAACAAGTTCTGGTGCACTTTGCATCGGCTACAATGGCATCAGAATTAAGTTCACGGCCTATCTTAAGCTTGTATTTCATCAGGAACCACATGGTTAATATACTCAATGAGGATATAATAATTCCAACCATTGTGGTTTCCGGTTTACTTTCTTTAATGATATTAATGATCGAGCCAAAAACCAATCCAGCCGCCAAAAGATAAAAGCTAAAGCCTGTGATCCGCAAAGCCGTTCTTTCAAAACGATCCCTGGATTCCTCGCCGGACCTCTTCATACGAATGATCATATGCAGTATGCCTATTCCCGAAATGACCTCAACAAAACTATCCATACCAAAACCCAACAGAGCAAGTGTATCATCACTGATACCAAAAAATATCGATACAATACCTTCTGCCAGATTGTATAAAATGGTCAGAATAGCCAGCCACAAAGCCGTATTTATGAGTTTATTCCTGGTTGTTTGTAACATATTCCCTTTTAATGCGGTGGTGCATCCTTTTTGCAACAAGCCGGCAATTTTTCATATGCTTTTGCATCCGCTTCCAGATCATCCGCATCATACCCTATTTCAGTAATTGCCTCCCGAAGCTTATCAGGATCGGTTTTCTTCGTCTGGTAAACGATTGAAACTTCTTTGGTTTTGAGGTCAAGGTTCACATCTTTAACCCCTTTCTCAAAAGCCATGTCATGTTCAATGCGGTCTTTGCACATTCCGCAAACCGCTGAAGTCATTATTGTAATTTCAGCAGTTTTACGTTCTTTTTCCTGTGAAAAGACTGAAGAACTTATAAAAACTGCCAATATTAGAATCATTTTATAATGTTTCATTGTTTTGAATTTTATAGTTAAACTTCCTTCTGCATCCTTCCAATGGCGCAACTCATATAACTGAGCATGGTATTTGAAAGGTTTTTATTGCCCTTTTCAGGATATCCGTAACGGGCAAGTCTTTTGACAAAAATTTTATGCATGTCAACCGGACTTTGATAATGAATAATCACGTTCGGTTCATCAAAATGTACTTCCACATCTTTTACTTCTTCCAGTTTCTTCATTTCTCTTTTGATGGTGTTTGCACATCCATGACATTTTAAGTTTTCAATGTTTATTTCTGCTGTTTTCATAACATTCATTATTTAGTTAATTAATTGCAAATCTGAATCCTGCATAGATCTTTATTCCGGAAACCGGTCCCCAGATCATAGAAGAATCAAAATATTTTCCAAAGGGATCATCAGAAGCGATGATGGGATCTTCCTGCCTGTAGTTTGTCAGGTTTTCCCCACCCAGGTATATTTCCCACTTTTTAAAATTCCTGGTTATCTGCGCATTCAAGATCGTATAGGCTGGTGAAGAGGTCTTCATTTGATATTCTACAGGATTATCATTTGTTGAAGGGATCCTGCTGTCGCCATTGAACTGGCTGGTGAAGTCGAACTGCCATTTGTTGAGGTTTGTAGCATATGATAGCGTGACCAACCCTTTATAACGATTGACGAATGGCTGTCTCCTTATGTTTTCATCAATGGTCATACGAACATCATTGTATCTGAATGCCGCTGTCACATCAAGCCTTTCGATCAGCTCATATTGTGCTTCAACCTGGTAACTGTTTGAGAAAGACTTCCCGTCAAGGTTATAAATAAGAACTTCCCTGGCGCTGAAATCCCTGTCAATGATCATCTGGTTCACAAAGTCGGTTCTGTAATAATCAACGTTTAATGCCAGCTCTTTGCCATAAACATCAAAATATTGTGTCAGGTTTAAGCCGTAATTCCAGGCTTCCTCCATTTCAGGATCATCCAAAATCCTTATGTTTCTGGATGTTGCCAGGATATATGTGTTTTCTGCAATCACATTAGGGGTCCTGTAACCTTTCCCTGCGGAAGTTCTGAAGATCGTTTTTTCAGTAAGGTTATATTTGAAATGAAGCCTTGGAGTAAAAAATGTTCCATAAATATTGTGAAAGTCCGCTCTTAAACCCAACAGCAAAGTCATTTTATCAGGAAGGGTGAAGGTATATTCTGAAAATACGCCCGGTACACTTTCCTTTCTTGAAAAAGCACTGTCGTTCAGATACTCTTCATAATTATCCATCACATAACTGATCCCTGAAGTAAGCTGATGGTTAGTATTACCCAGGTAGGTCTGGAACATCAGGTTCCCATAATAATTGTTTTCCCTTGCATCATAATTGTTCAATCCAAAATATGATTTCTGGAAATGGTGTATGAATGAGTTTATAAAGGCAATATTTGTTCCGGGCCTGCCATCAAAAATATATGCTGCCTTTGAAAAAGCTTCAAAACGATCGGTCCTGATACCAATGCCATATCCATTGTCCGGCACCCTCAATTCACTGTCGATGTAGTTAACCTGTCCGCCCTGTCTGTCTTCCTGCAAGACTTTAAATCCAAACTGGGCATGTACATTTTTGTGGTCATCATACTTCCAGCGGTTGAACACATGGTACTGTTTTACCAATGGGTTATCAATAAAATCATCTCCATTATGATCTATTTTTCTGGAAAGATTTTCAACATGCCCGAAAAGCATAGTACTCCACTTATCATTTAACTTAATAGCGGTATTGAAATTCCCTTCCACCCTGGCATCGTTGTTTACATAACCGTTTATATATAGTTTTTCACTATCATCAGGCTTTTTGTATTCAACATTAACCTGTCCGGTAATTGATTCATAGCCATTTTTAACAGAGGCAGTGCCTTTTGAAACCTGTATTGATTCCATCCACGGCCCCGGAACATAACCCAGCCCATAGGTATTGGCCAGGCCTCTCAGATTAGGGATATTTTCCATTTGTATCTGACTGTATTTCCCTGCAAGTCCCAGTAATCGTATTTGCTTGGCACCGGAAACGGCATCGCTGTATGACACATCCACCGAAGCATTTGTCTGAAAGCTTTCTGAAAGATTACAACAGGCCGCTTTCTCCAGTTCAGCAGATGTGATATGAAATGTTTGTATGGGATCAATTCTGGAAATAAAACCTCCGGGAGCTTTGTTGGCGATAACCACCTCTTTCAGGGTGTTGTTCATATTGAGTTCAATCTCAATTGACTTCTGATCTTCTGATACCATTACTGTATCATTCTTGAAACCGACAAAACTAACAACCAAAGGTAAGTTGCCATGTTCATGGCGATCAAGGTGAAATGTTCCATCCTTTCCTGTGGCCGTTCCTATGGTTGTACCGGCCCAGTATACGTTAGCACCTGGTAACGGTATTTTTTCACTATTTGGCCCCATATCATATACCACACCATGCAAGTGTCCTTCGTCTTCATGATGATGCTCTTCATGCTGGCCAAATGTATATGTATATGAAATCATCAAAACCAGCATTGTTATGCTTTGTTTAAACATTTTATCCTCCTGATTAATTTGGTTAACAACTCAAAGAATGACAGATTCTTATGAGTGTTCAGGAGGGGCGATTTTAAGTTGATGCAGGACTATATAGCGTTTAAGCATCAATCCTGATAACGGGGGGGTGGCATTAAAGTCTAAACGAAAATCCTTGCTTTCATTTTCATCATCAAAAAGTATATCATGATGAAATGTTTCAATCTTCAAAATATTTTTAATCTGGGATGTTTTTCCGGGAAGTTCAACCGGAATATCGACCTTTAAGAATAAAGAGTTTGTTTCACAGCAATTGTTGTCATGACCTGTTTCACATGCAGTTTTAGGATTATCTGCATCACAACATTTTTTGTGGGTGTTGTCATGATCGCAGCAATCATGTTCTAGAGGAATGAAATGAGTCTGCACCTGATCCGTACATCCACAATGATGTTCGAAAAGCATTACCCCGTTGGTTGACAAATAAACGAGAAATGCCAGGACTATTGCAGCTATTTTCTTAATTCTGTTCACAGTTTAGACCTAATTTATCTGCAATAATAACAAATTTTAATAGGTGCATGTTTAAATATTTTCTTATATTTTGTTAAGAAGATGTTAATATTGAGCTAATCCATTAAGACTTCAACAGCTTTCTCAAGTTGCTCATCCTTACCCTTTACTACAACAGCAGGATCCTGCCGGAGAGGCTGTCGGGAAGCTCCCTCATGGTCTTCACCATTGCTAAAGATGAACAAATTTTGTCAGGTAATATAGTTTCTTGCCGTCGGGAGAAATTGCCGGATAGCGCATCCAGAGGGGAGTATCCTGGGAAAATGAAGCATTAAAGATTATAAATGTTAAGATGGAGGAGAATAAAAGGTTTTTCATGGGATGTGTTTTGGGGTAAAAGTATTAAAAAATGGAGTTGGGAAGAAGGGGTATGTAGATGGAAGTTGCAAGATGCAAGTTTCAGGATACAGGATGCCGGATACAGGTTGCATATTACTAATTACTCATCGACAATCAACAATAAAAACATAAAAACAGTGATGAGAAATGGAACAAAACTTAATAGATATTTCCTCCCCAGATAAAATCATTGAATTCCGTTGGCGGGAAATGTCTGCCGATAAGATATTGGTTTGGTAAGTTGAGTTTTTGGGCCCTGTAATTGAGTGTTTTTAAATCGCTTAAGCCCGGAGTTTCCTTCGATTCAATTGCAATCTTATCATTTAGAATGAAATCAATTTCCTGCCCGGTTCTGCGGGCATAATAGTTTAAACGGCCCAAACGGTATAATTGACTGGCAATCATGTTTTCAAATAATGCACCTGAACTTACATTGCCCAAAACGCTTAAAAGTCCGTTATCGGAAAAGTATATTTTTTTCTGTACAGCTATTTCTCTGTCAACATTGGTTACGAATGGACTGATCAGTCTAATAAAGAATGTGCTTTCAAGGAACAGTAAATAATCTTTAAGTTTTTTCCTGTTTATCCCTGATAAACCTGATATTTTTGAATAATCCGTTTTACTTCCGGTTCTGGCCGATAAAAGCCTTAATAGCTTATATATTTCATCGGTTTTTGTGAAATCTGCCAGATATTTTATATCAAGGTTGAGATATGAGTTCAGTATATCCAAAAGGTATCTTCTTTTTGTCTCAGGCTTTTCGATCAGTGCAACCTCAGGAAATCCCCCAAAATTGATATACTCATTATAATATGTACTGAGTCGTTTATAAAAATAGTAGCTTGCTTTTTCAAACTTGAATTCAGGCATGCTGATTTTTACTTCCTTGAAATTCAGGAACTCATCAAAGGAAAGGGTGTCAAGTTCAAACAGGAACTTACGCCCGGCAAGGCTCTCAGAAAACTGGTTTTTCATGTAAAATGAACTTGAACCGGTAACAAAAAATTTAATGTCGTAAGTGTCATATAAATATTTAATGACACTGGTAATTTCTGGTACCAATTGAATTTCATCAATTCCTATATAAGCCTTTTCCGACAGATCTAAACCTTCTAACTCAAGTGCCTTTACAATATCCTGATCATTTGCATTTCTGAAAAGGTACCGGTATTCAACCCTTTCCAAATCAAAATATACTTTATTGGAGCTATACTTATTCAAAAGATACTTGATCAGGGTTGTTTTTCCAGATCTTCTCAATCCGCAAACAGCGATAATTTGTTTTTCTTCTAAAACTGGTTCTATAGTATTAATAATGTTTCTATGTTTCATAATCTACAAATATACTATTTGGAATTGAAATATCCAAATAGTAAAACTTCCTGGAAAAATATTTTCCATAATTGGATTTGATGTTTAATGAGATTGTCGATGAGTTGTGAGTGATGTTTAATTTATCTATCATCCGGGTTCCCTCTACGCAAGATCTCTCTTGACTTATCAAAAAACTCTCCATATCTTTATAGCATAGTAAACAACCAAAACCAAACA
>JAGYLD010000090.1 GCA_018401355.1 Bacteroidales bacterium | reverse complement strand
TATTCGGGATGCGAAAAGAAGTATCTTAAAAACGGGATTGTTACAACATGCGATGAAAAAGAGCTGCCGTTTGAAAGAATAACCTCTAAAGATAGTGTTAACGAAAAAAGCAAACTTAATCCGGCAATTGACAAGCCCATAAACACTATCGGAAAGCCGGGAAAAGAGATATTAATTAAATCCCTGTCTCAAATATTGGAAACTTTTGTCTATCCTTATCGCAGCATGGATATTGGTAATTCAGGTGAGTTGCTTTCAAAAGAAGCCGCCGCCTATTGGCAAAAACCAGATGTGGTTATTGGGCAGACCTATCATGAACAATGGAATCTGTTATACTTGCATTTTCTGCATAAATTCCTGTACGATACAGGTATTGTAAGTAGTGATTTACCATTTGACACCTTGATTGACTCCAGAAGCTGTTTTGTTCCGACTGATGATTATTATGAACATAACAAAATACCCAAACCTGAAAACAACATCACCGACTTCGATACGCTTCTTGAAAAACATGGAGCTGATGCCTTGAGAATAGGGGTGATACTTAATTATGGCCAACCCGGGTATTACCCCCACCCATGGGAAAGTGAAACTTTAAAGGGTGCAGAACTATTTTTAACAAAACTATGGGACTTATACCATGATGTCCAAGGACACCTTTGTATAAGTGATGAAAACCCAGAAGAAAATGAGCTGGAGATCATCCACGAAACCATAAAAGCCGTTATTGAATGCTTAGAAGAGCATCGTTTACGTAATGCTATTTCACACATAATGAATGGCTTAAATGAGTTAAGAGAAGCAAAGTGCAACAAACGAGAAATCCTGAAAACTTTAGCCATTATCATTTCGCCCTTTGCACCGCATATCGCTGAAGAGCTTTGGGAACTGACCGGTGACAACAAAAAGAGTGTATTTGACCAACCCTTTCCCGTATGGGAGAATAAACACCTTAGAAAAACAGCTATCTACCCTGTTTGCTTTAATGGCAAAACAGTTTTTAAGACCGAACTTTCATTAGAGCTCAGTCGTGAGGAGGTTGAGATAGCAATCCTCAACCTCAGCGAAACGATAAAACTCCTTAAAGGGAAAAAACCCAAAAGAGTGATCGTAGTGCCGGGCAAAATCGTGAATATTGTTTTATGATGATAACTGCAAATAAAGACAAATTCAAAGGCATAGTATTTGGCAGCCTGGTGGGAGATGCCCTGGGTGGACCGCTGGAATTTATGAGTGCCCATGAGATACAAGAGCAGCACGGCGGGCCGGTAACTGAAATGATTGGCGGCGGTATGCACCAATTGGAGAAAGGAGAAATTACCGACGACTCTCAGCTTTCGATGATTGCACTGGAAAGCATCGTAAAAAAGGGATTCCTTGATGCCGATGATATTGCCGGTGAATGTATAAAGTGGATAAACGCAGGGCCTAAAGACGCCGGAATTCTTACCCGGAAGGTGCTGAAACGGGCACAGGAAATCGAAAATGGGAAAATCGTTGGCTGGAAAAAGGCAAGCAAGCAGCATGCTGAAAAATTCCCGGACTCTTCACGTGGCAATGGCAGCCTGATGAGATGCTACCCGGCAGCGCTGTTATCTTATCGCCACAGCCTGAGCCTGATTTTCGACACCGCACGTTTATCGCAAATTACCCATTACGATTCTGTTTGTGTTGCGGCATGCATCATGTTCAATCAATTGCTGGCAAATCTTTTTACGGGTTCTCTGAAAACAGGCCTATTCGCAGATAGCACGCCTGATTATTCCATTGTACCCACAAGCACAGCGATACCCGAAACAGGCTACATAAAAAACTACCTGATGGAAAACAATCCTGAGAGGCCTGTACCCGGTGGTTATGTGCTCGATACATTGCATATTGGTATCTGGGGACTTTTCCAGCCGAACTTTGAAGAGGGACTGATAAATGTTGTAAACCGTGGCGGTGATGCTGATACCAATGCTGCCGTTGCCGGTGCTTTGCTGGGGGCAAGGTATGGTTTCAGCTCCATTCCACAAAGATGGCTGGATTGCCTTGACCCGCAAATAAAAACCAGGGCGGAGTTCCTTATTGAGACTATCTATAATATGCCGGAAAGGAGAAACAATGGACTTATTGGCAAAATTGAAAAGCTTTTTGATGAATAGAACTATGATGTAAGGCTTAACTCTTCTTCGGCAATTTTCAGGGCTTCTTCAAATCCGGTTTTATTACAGAGCATTACATGGCAAACATAATAGAAGTGTCCTTCTTCATTGTAAACACCGGTAATTTTGCTCAGGGCAAGCAGTTCGTCTGCAAGCATTTTGCGGTTATTCTCAGATATTGTGGTGTTTTTGAATTCAATAAGCAGTTGCATCAGAAACAGCATGGAAAGGTACTCTCGCTCTTTGCCTTGTTCATGTAAACGTTCTGTAATACGGACCAAAGCCAGAAAATCACCTGCATTGGAGTAGTCCAGGAAAGCAGAGATTCTTTTTTCTATTGCCAGTCTTGTTTTCTTATGAGAAATGTGGCTTTCAGTAAAATGGATGATATTGTTTATTGTCCATTTTGTTTCCATGGTTTTAGAGTTGTTGTAAGAAGGATTTTACTGCAAAGGTAAAAAATGGCAGGTCACTATTAGCAAGATATAGACTTTCTGGTTTTTTAAAACTTCATCATTTTGCATATAGAAAGTGAGGTAAATAACCAACTGTTCTATGTATTTGCAATACAATACACAACAAGATAAAAACCAGATACATGACCAAAAAAGATTACAGTAAAGAACCACGTATTATCAGGCTAAACCCACACCTACCTGAGAAAAACTCCAATGAAGAACCCTCAGATGCTGAAGAATCATCAGATGCTGAAGAAACATCAGAAGACCAAGGTAAAATAATAGAATTCGACCCCATACCTGAGGAAATACTAGTAGACGTAAAAAATGGAACCCCCATATATTGCAAACCTCATTATGCAAAAATAGATGAAGAACATCTTAAAGAACATCTAGTAGATATAATACTTGAAATGTATGAACAAGGAAAACTAAATGACCAACCATCACAAATACCGATAATCAGTAAAAACAAAATATATTTTTTGAAATTAGCATATGAAGACAAAAAACCTTCTAAATATTTAATAGAAACCCACATAGAAATACCAACAATAGATGCAGGATTGCGTTTTTTATCAAAAAAATACAACTACGAAAGTGAACACATAATAAGTCTGGTAAAAAGATTAAATCACAGATCTTCTAATTCTCAAAAATATACAGACTTAGATTGCAACGACGATAATCATTATAAGGAGCTTGAACAATTCATAGGAAAAAAATATGACGGTTCGTTGAATTTAAAAGAATTAGAGCCTTTCAAAGGGTTGATATTTGGAGAAAAACAAGGAAAAGGACAAATAGTATATGAAGAATATGAGTATTATTGCGAAAATACAAAAATGAAAACACCTCAATTTAATAAAGACCTAAAAGATATAGGTCGTTTAAGACTTATCGAAGACGAATTATTTGCATACAAAGTCATTTCAATAAGCCACAAAGAGTTTAAAGTATATCCTGAACCCAACGTAAGACCCCTTTATAAAAAAAATTCTCAAAAACCACATTTTAAACAAGTATTTGAAGTAAAATTAAATTCGTTAAATCTCAGCAGAAATGCAAAGTATTATTAGTGAACTAAATACCTTTGAAAACGCACTTAATGATTGAAAACACAAAAACATTAGTTAACAGTATCAAAAACTGGGCAGATTGGGAAAAAGAACTAAAAAGCGATTTTACCGTATTTCTTCACTCTGCTAATTACAGGTTTTCGTTGGGGAGCTGATAATCAGTAAAAAGCTGAAGCTAAAAGACACATGTATCTAAAAATAGAGTCAAATGAAAACAGCAATTCTTGATGTAGGCGGCACCTTGATTGGTGCACCAAATTTGTTTGAAGAAATGGCAGACATTTTTAACTCTACAGATAGTAGAAGTCAAATCACCAGCGATTTAAAAACAACATTCAGCCAAAAATTCAAACTGCAAAGAGAAACCGATAACGAATTTCTTACAGTTGAACAGATTATTGAACAAACACTAAATGAGATTTCGGTGAAATACGAAAGTGGCGATAAAGGTCAATTTGCAAGAAGTCTTTACCACGATGTATTTGTTAACAAATCACACCTTTATCCTGATACTTTGCCTTTTCTTAAAGGTTTGAGGACCAAAGGCACTCGCATACTTATTGCCAGCGATGCTGATGCATGGCTGATTCATAAGGAGTTTGAAAAGTTTGAAATTGCAGATTATATTGATGGTTATTGTATTTCAAGCGATATAAATGCTTATAAGCCAACTGACAAGTTTGTTAATGCTTTCAAAAGTAAATTTTCTTTTGACACCTCAAAAGCCATTATGGTTGGAGATGCGGTTGTGGATATTTTGTTTGGTAAAAAGCTGAACGTAAAAACTGCATTTATAAACAGGGGAGAAAAACATAGTGATATGAAGATTGATTATCCTGTAACTGATTTAAGGCTTTTGCTTCAATACTTTTGATTTTGCAACAGCTATGCGTACAAATAAAACTATACCCCATAAGGTATAATTCATTTGTTTTTTAATATATTTATACTCGATAGGGTATATTTTAAGAAAAAATACTATATTTGCACCCTAACGGGTATAATTATGAAAAAAACAATTTATCCACTTCAGACTTTCGTTAAGGAAAGAAGGGGGAAACTTAAACTCACACAAGAACAGCTTGCTGCAAAATCTGGGGTAGGGCTCAGGTTTATACGTGATTTGGAGCAGGGTAAAACGACCCTGCGGATGGATAAAGTAAACCAGGTTTTAAATATGTTTGGTCATGAACTTGGTCCTGTGCCAATGGACCGCAATACATTGATGGATGAGAAAAGCTAAAGTGTATTACCAGGATATGCCGGCAGGTATTTTGTCGGAAACTGATGATGGGTATGTTTTTAAATACGATGCAGAATATTTATCAGACAATGCCGGGCCTGTCAGTCTTACATTGCCAATCCGTAAAGAACCCTATGTCAGTAAGGTACTGTTTCCTTTTTTTGATGGGCTGATCCCGGAGGGATGGCTATTGGATATTGCAGAAAAAAACTGGAAAATTGATGTGCGCGATCGCATGGGTCTTTTACTTGTTTGTTGTCGCGATTGCATCGGAGCTGTTAGCATAATTGACCAAAGTAATACTGAATGATTATGCAGAAAATAAGGTGTTTATTTTGCTATAAAGCTTTGAGTGAAGCAGAAGGTGACTATCATGCTGCATGCAGCAGGAAATTCTTCGGCACCACAGTGCCGCCTTTGCTGCCATATTCTGAGGATGAGATGTATAAACTTGGGGAGCAGCTTGTCAGAAGTCAGTCTGCCGTAACAGGTGTGCAACCAAAATTATCGCTTGAACTTGAAAAGCAAAAAAACAGGCAAATCCCTCAGCGATTTACTATTGTTGGCCTTTGGGGAAGTTACATACTCAAGCCTCCATTTGAGCTTTACCCAAATCTGCCGGAGTTGGAGGATGTGACGATGCATCTTGCCTCAATAAGCGGCATTGAAACAGTACCGCACAGTCTTATCAGGCTTTCATCAGGCTCATTGGCTTATATAACCAAACGAATTGACAGGCCGGCCAAAGGTAAATTCCACATGGAAGATATGTGCCAGCTTACAGAAAGGCTTACAGAACATAAATACAAAGGTTCTTATGAGCAGATTGGTAAAGCGATTTTGAAATATTCGTCAAATCCGGTTTTGGATGTGGTTAACTTCTTTGAGCAGCTCGTATTTTCATATCTTACCGGCAATGCCGATATGCACCTGAAGAATTTCTCGCTGATAAAAAAGCCTGAAGTCGGATGGTCGTTAAGTCCTGCTTACGATTTGGTGCCCACCGCCCTGGTAGTGGAAGGCGATACAGAAGAAATGGCATTAAACCTTAACGGAAAAAAAAGAAAAATTACTGTCAATGACTTCAAATCTGCCATGCATAAATGCCATATCCCAGAAAAAGCAATGGAAAATATTTTCAAAAAGTTTGAAGATATTGAAAGCAAATGGGGTCAAATTATCCAAAACAGCTTTTTGTCTGAAAAACTTAAAGCATCGTATTCAATGCTAATCGATGAACGAATTGAAAAGAAAAATTTAAGATTATCAATTTAATTTTGGGTGTCTAGGGGTTTAGGTAATTATTTCTACACCTGTCACTCTGTTAAAGTTGTTAAATATCAATAAAATATGAATATTAACGAACTAAAGCAACTGGTAAAAGAAGTCGAACCTAAATTGTCCGATTCGGTTTTTGTAAATCTGCACACTTATGAGCGGAATGAGAAAAAGCTAACTTTGGCTATAACGGAAAGGCTTATGCGCAAATGTAAAAAATGCAAGATTTGGAGAAGCCCCCAAATGCTTACGGCATTAAAAAATGCCGAATACGGTTTTGATGAGCTAAAAGCCATGAGTCCCGGAGGGTCTGATGGCATTTTCCTGCTCACACGCAACTACAAGCCCAAAAACCAAATGATGAAAAAACTCTTTGACCGTTTTATTGATAAGTCCGGCAGTGGTGCCGAAGATATTGCTAATGCCCTGGATACAAGTCTTGAAGACCTTCTGCCAGTGCGGCTGGTCTCGCATCATATGCGTTTGCTGGGGCTGCTAAAGAAAAACGAGCATGCAGATATTCTGGTTCTGGTGGATTATGATGACACAAAATAAGAAAAATGTTTATACCTCCGTTTATACAAACCATAAAAGATGCCGGTGGCAGATGCCTTTTGGTGGGCGGTGCCGTGATTGACCATATCAATAATTTGCCCATTAAAGACTGGGATATTGAGGTGTATGGGCTTAACTACGAAACTTTGCTCAGCTTGATGGAAGAATTTGGCAGTCCGCATATCGTAGGCAAAGCCTTTGGCGTTATTAAAATCACTATTGATGGTATTGACTACGACCTTTCCATTCCGCGCAAAGAAAACCGCATCGGCAAAGGGAACAAAGACTTCCTTTGCGAGCTGCATCCCGATATGACACCCGCCGAAGCCGCCAAGCGCAGGGATTTAACAATTAATTCCATGTACGTTGACCTGAATACCCGCGAAATCATCGATCCCTACAAGGGGATGAACGACCTGAAAAAGGGCATCATCAGGGTAACCAACCGGGAAACCTTTAAGGAAGACCCCTTGCGGGTGCTGCGCATCATGCAGATATTGCCACGCAAGGGCAAAAAAGTGGCACCTGATACCCTGAAGCTTTGCCGCGAAATGATTCATGAGTTTCCACACCTTTCCAAAGAAAGGGTAATGGAGGAATGGAAAAAGTTGCTGCTGAGGGCCGATAAACCCTCTATGGGACTGGAATTTCTTCGTCAGTCGCTATGGATACAATGGTTTCCGGAGCTACAGGCACTTATTGGTTGTAATCAGAACCCACTGCACCACCCCGAGGGAGATGTATGGAAACATACACTTATGGCTATAGATGCAGCAGCTGAACTAAAAAAACAGCTTCCCGAAGAATGGCATTTGCCCTTTATGTTTGGCATGTTGCTGCATGACACCGGCAAGCCCGGCACCACAAACCCTGACACCTTAAAATCGCACGGGCACGATAAGCTGGGTGCTGAAAAAGCCAAAACATTCATGCGCCGGATTTCCGACGAAAAAGAATTGATAGAACGGACAACTGCCATAACCGAACTGCACATGCAGCCCGGATTTTTATACAAGGGCAAAGCAAAACATGCGGCATGGCGAAGGCTGCACAACAAGCTGCGGCTGGATGTGCTTGCTTTGGTGGCCAGGGCAGATGCCATGGCAAGCGGAGGCATCAATGTGGAGAGTAAATTCAAAGCCGGCGAGTTGGCCATGGAGTTTTTCCAAAAGCTGGGCGATAAACCCATTGCACCCGTATTGCAGGGCAGGCACCTTATTGAAGCAGGTTATCAACCCGAGCGGCAATTTACCATAATGCTGAACAAAGCTTACGAATACCAGTTGGATACAGGATGTGAAGATGTAACGGAGCTACTTAATGTGGCAAGAGAGGCCTAAGTCGCAACAGACAGGATCTATTAAAGTGATGTATATCAGAATATTAATTACTTATTTATTAGCCAAGCTTTTTTTTACTGCCTTTCCAAGATCCTTATAATACCTGTCCTGATGCGCTTCATAGATTTCACTGCTGTGCTGGAATTCCACAATAGCATCGGGTTTAATGAGGATAAAATGTGGAATACCCGAAACAAATAAGTCATGCGAAGCCTTTCTGAAGCATTTGATCAATACAGCGATCATTTCTTCTAAGCCAGCTTCAGGTGAAACATCTTCAATGATTTCTTGCACAAATGCACTCCCGCTGCCCACAGCAATATAGGTATTGGTACTGTGTAATTTGCCATTTGCTATGAGATGTATATCGGGTAGTTGGTTTTGATTTACGTATAGAAGAGTAGATTTGGCTTCATGCTGGTACAGCAAATCCTCAACAATTCGCTTATCCTGCCAAGCCACGTCTAATTCTTGCCATTTGCTTAGGTAGGTGTTGATGTCCCGACAACCATCTGTCTTAAGCCAATCTCTGAACATTTCAAAAACAGCAAAACTGCCAACAAAAGCGAACATCTCCTTCCTGGCAAGGCAATAATAGTGTTTGGTGAAGGCCAAAAATTTAAAAAGTTCCTGCTTGCTATTGTTCATGACAAATGTGTCATAAGCGACAAGCACGGAATTATCAAGGGTTACGGCAAGCAATAGACTCATATTATATTCCTTCTTCCAACAATAACATTTCTATAAATTGAATTAGCCTGTGCTAGTCTACAATCCAAATGAACAAAAGGTTTCTCAAATTTAGGAAACTATTAATCAATCATCATTTATGTCAACCTAATCATCAACAACAAGAGAGAAGTCCCATGGTAAAGGAAAACTAAACAACTTTTTTCTTTCGTTTACCCACTATTACAGACATGTATTTAGAATTAGGCGATTCAAATTGTAACCCAGCAAGTTTGCGGAGCTCTTTAGTTTTATCACTATCTGGGAAATTTCTCTCGTAAAATTCCCTTTCGGCTTTAAAAATTGGCATGATACTTATTTGTTAGATATTACACTTACACAAAAATAGCTAAAAGTTTAGAAATAGTAGCATATAGATGAAATATTTCCGATAATTGCTAAAGAAATTGCATCTGTGTGGCAAAGCAGACAATAGATCTAAGCAGGCTACCAACCCGGACAACAGTTAACCGTAATGCTGAAAAAAGCCTACGAGTACCAATTGGACACCGGTAGCGAAGATGTGCAGGAACTGATTAATGTGGCAAAAGAGGTGTAAGAAAAAATGGGTAGTCGCTATTAATGTGCTGATCCATGAATTCGTGTTGTGCCGTTGCCAATACTATTATGGTTCAAATTGACAAATGCTTTAAAGGGAAGACTTTCGTTCGGCGTATGTTCCTTGATTTGCAAGGCCATTTCACATATATTAAACCCAACTGAATCAAAATCTTTGGAAGCATCCTATGGTCATATTCTATTGATATAAGCGATAAAAAATAGACCTAAAGAAGAAGTTTGATAGGGCTAAATCAAAAACAAAAACACCCCTTTAAGCCTTCCTGTTTCCATATCCTGGTTAAGTGCCAGGCTCATACCTGACAATTCGGGTTTGGCGAGCATTTC
>JAGYLD010000009.1 GCA_018401355.1 Bacteroidales bacterium | reverse complement strand
GCACCGTTCACCTCAAGCTCCACATCCCTCTCCAGGATGGTCAGCTCCTTGTGGTCGTATTCCACTTTTGCATACAGGATGGGACCGGGAGTATACCTTCCTGAACCTCCAAACGGTGCACCGGCATCTGTTTTCCATTCCTTGTAAAGTATGTACCACTGGTTTAAAGTGTTTGGAACTTTTACCACCTGCATTTCATAATCCAGTCTTTCACCGTTCAACCCCGGGGCGTTGGGTGTGAAATTGGTCAGCAGCGGCGTTCCATCAGCGGCATAAATATATGTATTGTAAGGTACGTTGGGTATTCCGGTGTGATTTACGATGAAGATCAGGTTTCCACATAGGTCAAAGCCTGCAGCTATGCCGGAGGTTTTGCATGGTCCGGTACCGGGAATCATCCTGACCTCTGGTGGATTCGTAGTCCAGTCTATTAGCTGGATGTTTTCTGCTTCTTCCCCGGCAATAGGCCATATCGGGTATCCCAATCCTTCCTGGGAATAACTTGCATGGACAAAAAACCATAATACAATGGGAAGGGTTATTCGGGCTAATAATTTCATAATAATGGTGAGGTAATTGTGCTATTATAATGACAAGTTCCGTTTTGTTTTCGTTGCATGTTTGGAGATCAGAGAGCAGAGATCAGAGAGCAGATAGCAGAGATCAGAGAGCAGAGAGCAGAAATTTTGAATCTTGCAACCTGCAATCTGATTCCTTTGTGTCTTCATAGTTAATATCATTCCATATCATTATGCTCCGAATACTCTATCGTGCGGTGATTCAGCTTGGCATCCAGGATGCTGGCATTGAGCTCAAACCCGATCAACAGGGCAATGGCGTTCAGGTTGATCCATAACATCAGGATAATCAGGGTACCTAAAGATCCGTATAGTTTATTGTACTGGGCAAAATGGTCGATGTAAAAATTAAAACCCATCATAAAGATCAGGGCCAGCAGAGTGGCAAGGGTAGAACCAGCGGAGAAAAACCTGAATTCGCCTCTTTTTGCCGGCGCCAGGAAATATATCAGGGAAATCAGGACAAAGAGCATGAAAAGGATCAGCAACCACTTGGTGGTGTTGATCACAAAAACAGTAAATGAGTTTTGCCAAAGCCCTTTAACCTCCAGGTATTGAATGAGATAGGAAGCCAAAATGAGAAGAGTAGATGAAAGTACGATGATGATAAATATAATCAGTATCAGGATCAGAGAGATTACAATCTGCTGAATCTTTGATCGCGTTTCAATAGTATGCGATGTACGGTTGAATGCTTTCATTATGCCCATAACACCATTGGATGCAAAATACAGGGCTGCAAAAAATCCAATGGAAAGCAAGCTGCTACGCTGTATGCTGATCAGGTCCTTGATAGTGCTTTCAACAGTTTTGAAAGCATTCTCTGGCATGATCTCCGATAGGGTCGACATGATGGTAGAATGCAAGTTTTCAACAGGGATGTAGGGTATCAGTGTAAAGAAAAAGATGATACCGGGGAAAATGGCCAACATAAAAGTAAACGACAGGGAATTGGCCCTGGAAATAAGGGAACTTTTCTGTATGCCCTGAAAGAAAAAGCTCAGTACGTCATAAATGGGCATTCCTCCAAAACCGGGAAGTACAATCTTTCTGGCCAGGCGGATGGCCTCCATCTTTATTTTCCGGTAGGCCTTGAACCGGTTTAAGCCTTTGAATTTTTTCTTGGCAGGCATCAGGAAACAGCTTTTAAACTCATGTCAAGACTTTTTATATGGTGGGTCAGTGCACCGATGGAGATATAATCTACTCCTGTTTCAGCGTAATCCCTGATAGTATCACCATTGATACCACCTGAAGCCTCAGATTCAAAGCGGCCTGCAATGGCTTCAACGGCTTTGGTAAGTTCAGTTGGAGTGAAGTTATCCAGCATGATGCGGTCAATGCCGCCGTGGGCAAGAACCTGTTCCAGCTCATCGAAATTGCGGACTTCAATCTCGATTTTCAGGTCTTTTTTATTTTCCTGTAAATATTTTCTTGCTGCATCAATAGCTTTGGCAATGCCCCCTGCAAAATCCACATGGTTATCTTTGATCATGATCATGTCGTACAATCCCATCCTGTGGTTTTGTGCACCACCAATCCTGACGGCTTCTTTTTCAAGTTCCCTGAGGTTTGGGGTGGTCTTCCGTGTATCCAGGATGACAGCTTTGGTTCCTCCGATCTTCTCTGTCAGCGACCGGGTAAAGGTGGCAATGCCACTCATACGCTGCATAAAGTTCAATGCCAGCCTTTCGGCCATCACAATGGAGCTGGATTTACCTTCCACACGAAAGGCAATATCGCCCGGGGAAACCTGATTGCCATCTTTTATTAACTGTTTGAATTTTATCTCCTGGTCAATCTTATGAAAGACCATTTTGGCAATCCGGACACCTGCGATCACTCCCTTTTCCTTGATCAGTAATTCTGCTTTGCCTGTTGCATCCTTGGGTATTGTAGACAGGGAGGTGTGGTCCCCGTCACCAATATCTTCCAGGATGGCCTTTTCAATGATTTCTTCAATACTCAATGCCTGATTTACCATACTATTGTTCGTCAAATTGTATCTGAACGATTCGGAATTGACCTTCCATCTTCTTCATTAAAAAGTACGTCCTGAAATTTTTCCCGTTATTTGAACTGTACGTCCCGATTATATATATGGATCCGTCTTTGGAAGAACCCTCATGGTTTTTTACGTATGATGAGGGTGGGTGCTTCCTGAAAAAATCCTTCAAGCCCTGAATGGCCTGGTTCTTGCTTACGTTATTGTCAAGGCCGGGTATGCTGAGGTCGATATAGGTATGCAAATGGTCGGAAAAAAGGGTGATGTCCCCGGCTTTGAGAGCGGAAGACAGGTCACTTTTAACGGCTTCCTGGGAGAAACCGGCTTGGACTATGATCAGTAATCCAATGATAATGAGGTAGGTTTTTCGCATAATTGTTTCTTTTTTATAACACAAAATGCGGGCCAGATTCATAACAAATTTAATAAATTTACCTAATTTGGCGATTAAAATCCTGAATGATGAACATAATTATTACCGGCGCAAGCAGAGGGATTGGCTTTGAGATGGTTAAGCACCTGGTTTCTGAAGGAGACCATAAAATTCTGGCTGTTTCCAGGAATTACAAATCATTGCTGACCCTCGAAGGACATTGCAAAAGTATCAACGAAAAAGCAACGGTTGTACCTCTTGCACTTGATCTTACGAACAATGATTTTGAAGAAAAACTCATAGATACGGTTGAAGGGAAGTTTGAACACATCGACATCCTGGTTAACAATGCAGGATACATCATCAATAAACCACTGATAGAGATCAGCAACAAGGAGTTCGACAAGGTCTTTTCGGTGAACATCAAAGCTCCGTTCCGGCTGGTGAAGGCATTGTTTCCATACTTTTCTTCAAGAGCCCATATTGTAAACATATCCAGCATGGGCGGGTTCCAGGGGAGTATGAAGTTTCCGGGTCTTTCGGTCTATAGTGCCAGCAAAGGCGCTCTGGCCATTATGACAGAAGCTATGGCTGAGGAATTCAAGGAGCAGGGAATTGCGGTGAACTGCCTGGCGCTGGGTTCGGCACAAACAGAGATGATTAAGGAAGCCTTTCCAAACTATGAGGCCCCGGTAACAGCTGAACAAATGGCAACATTCATCAGTTACTTTGCATTGAACGGCAACAATTATTTTAACGGAAAGACCCTGCCGGTTGCGGTAACGGTACCATAAGAAAAAAAATGGAAAACAAAGGAATAGAAATAACCCATCCCGGGATCGTCGAGGAAGTGGGTGCCGGCCAGATGAAAGTCAGGATACTGGCCCAGTCTGCCTGTGCTTCATGCCATGCCAAAGGGATGTGCAGTGTGGCTGACATGAAAGAAAAGGTGATCGATGTAGAAAAACCAGCTGGAAATGACCTGAAACCCGGAGATACTGTTACTCTTTTTATTACACAATCCAAAGGGAATATGGCTGTTTTCTATGCTTATTTCCTGCCTTTCCTGCTTTTTTTTATTTCATTGCTTATCATGACTTCTATCCAGGATAATGAAGGCCTGGCAGCCATTGTTTCCCTGGCTATCCTTGTACCATATTACATCATCCTTTACCTGAGAAGGGAGAAGTTTAAGAAGAAGTTTACGTTTCAGCTGAAAGAATAGAAAGATCGCAGATCTCAGATCGCATATCGAAGATTAATTTGATTTTGTAAGGCATCGATTATAACCCCGACTTAAACAAAAACTTAATTACTTTTGTTTCTTTTTTAATTACTAAACTCAACCACGTTTACAATGAAGAGATTAATATTATTTTTTGCTGCTTTTGCAATACTTGCAGCAACTGGCATTTCTCAGGAAAGGTACCTTGAACCAACGTTGGTTCAAAAAGCCGTTTATTTTGACAAAACACCGCCTTTGCGTGACATGCCTGTCATACTGCCAGGTGAACGCGACCGGAGCTGGAAAGATGGCGTTATACAAAACGAGTCTTTTGAAGGTGAGATACGTGAGATGGTCAGGAACAACCCATACAATGCACCCGATCCTGTGATACAGTCGGCCCCTTCAAGGTCGTCACATGCGGTTAAAGGGCCACTTGTGAATGTTGACGGGACAGGAAATGTAAATGGTGTTTACCCACCGGATACTGACGGGGATGTGGGTCCCAATCATTATTTCCAGATGATCAACCTGTCGTTCGCAATTTACGATAAAAACGGAACTAAATTATACGGACCAGTAGATAACAGTACGTTGTGGAATGGTTTTCCTGGCCCATGGAGCGGCACCAACGATGGCGATCCGGTAGTCCTATACGATGAGCTTGCCGATCGCTGGATAGCCACGCAATTTGCCGTGAACACCAGCAACGGGACATACTGGGAGCTTGTTGCCATATCACAAACCCCTGACCCACTGGGCGAATGGTACCGTTATGCTTTCCAGTTTTTTGCCTTTAACGATTACCCTAAATTAGCCGTTTGGCCCGATGCATACTACATGACATTCAACCTGTTTGGATCATATACAAGGGTAGGTGTTGCTGCATTGGAAAGAACAGAGATGCTCGCAGGAAATCCTGATGCACAGATGGTATTTTATGACCTGAATTCCAATACTTTTGGGTTTCAACCTGCTGATTTTGACGGTACACCACCACCTTCAGGGACACCCGGATACTTTGCACATCTCAGAACATTCGACAACCACAACCTGGAGATCTACGAATTTGATGTTGACTGGAACAATACTTCGAACTCATCATTCTCGCTGGTCAATACCCTGACTCCGGCTTCTTTTAACTCAAACCTAAACGGAATAACTCAACCTGGAACTTCTCAAAAACTGGATGACCTTGCTATCTTCCTGATGTTCAGACTCCAATACAGAAACTTTGGATCTCATGAAGCCATGGTGTTGAATCATACGGTCAGTGTTGGCGGTAAGGCCGGCATCCGTTGGTATGAACTCAGAAAACCGGCAAATGACTGGACTATATACCAGCAGGGAACCTATACACCAGATAACGACAGTCGTTGGATGGGGAGCATTGCCATGAACGGTAATGGAGATATTGCACTGGGATACAGTGTTTCCAGCTCGTCAACCTATCCTTCAATCCGGTATACAGGCCGCAGGGCAACGGATCCACCTGGACAGATGACAATTGAGGAAGTGGAGATCATCGCCGGACAAAGTTCACAGACATTCATCAATCGTTGGGGAGACTACGCTTGTATGTCAGTTGACCCGGTGGATGATTCAACATTCTGGTTTACACAGGAATATATGAAGTCATCAAGTTGGGGCACAAGGATAGCTTCATTCAATTTGTCTCCGATGGTTCCTCCAACAGTCGATGCTGGTGCAGATACAACCATTTGTGAAGATATGGCTTATCCTGCCAATGGGATTGTTACTTCTGCACAGAGTGTTGAATGGACTACTGCTGGTGATGGTTTTTTCCAGGATCCTACGAAAATCAGTACTTTATATGTGAGAGGTTCTCAGGATATTGACAATGGTTCGGTTGTTCTTACCCTAACAGCTGAAGGTTATGAACAAGGTTTTGTGGACAGCGATAGTGTTACAGTGTTTATTAATGTTTTGCCATCTGCTTTTGCAGGGAATGACACTCTTTTGTGTAAAGGTGAATCGTTATTCCTGGAGAATGCCACAGCAACCAGTTTTGATTCCCTGATGTGGACCACCAACGGTGATGGGTCATTTGATTATGATACTTTGCTGAATACAACATATACACCCGGACCGAATGATATCAGTTCCGGTTCTGTTAGCCTTACCTTGACCGCAAGCGGAAAAACCCCATGTGCAGAAGAATCAGCAAGTGTTATCGATGTTACTATTGATGAATGCACAGGAATAAATGAATCATTAAATGGAGCATCCCCGGAAATGTCTATCATACCCAATCCAAACAATGGCTCTTTTGATCTAATCCTGAATGGTAATGGAGACATGATATTACAAATCTTTGATTTGAGCGGTCAAAGCATTTTCACTCAGCAATTATCTGTTTTCAAAGTTGATAAGAGAAAACGCATTGACATGACTGCATATCCCAAAGGTATTTATTTCATCAGCCTTACTAACAGGGGGGGAAGTGCAACTCAAAAAGTTGTTATTCACTAAATAAAATAATTGATCTACATAAATTTGCGTAATCTGTAGTAAGCTTACTACAGGTTACACAGATTTTTGCACTTAATGGTTTTTATTTCATAATTTTGCAGCCAACAGCTCAACGTTTAATTAACAATCTTCTCATGAAACTCACCCGTTCATTAGCCCTGTTGGGGTTTATTATCTTGATTTCAGGATCCGTTTTCAGCCAGGATGAATCCATTAGACCAACACGAATTGATAAAGCTGTTTATTTTAGAAAAACAGCACCTTTGCGTGATATGAAGGTCATACTTCCAGGAGAACGCGATAGAAGCTGGAAAGATGGAATAATCCGAAACGAGGTTAACCTGATGATCGGGGATGGCACTATTCGGGATGCCCTTCCTGAAGGTCCTGATCCGGTGTCCCAAAATAAATTTGGAACTGAAATGCACCGAGGACCTGAATTGAATATTGATGGTGTAGGTAATGTTAATGGAGTTTTGCCACCAGATACAGATGGTGACATAGGACCCAACCACTATTTCCAGATGATTAATCTGTCATTTGCTATCTGGGACAGAACTGGAAATAAACTTTACGGTCCTGTTGACAATAGTACGCTTTGGAGTGGATTTATTGGACCATGGACCAGCACAAACGATGGTGATCCCATTGTTCTGTACGATGAACAGGCCGACCGCTGGCTGCTCAGCGAATTTGCTATTAATACAGGAAACGATACATATTGGCAGTTGATTGCCATTTCAGAAACGGCTGATCCCCTTGGGGCTTATTATCAATATGCCTTTCAGTTTCCTGCTTTTAATGATTATCCGAAAATAGGTATATGGCCAGATGGGTACTATGCTACCTTTAACATGTTTGGACAATACAACAGGACTGCTGCTGCTGCTTTTGAACGGGATCGTATGCTTGAAGGGGATCCTGATGCAAAAATGATACTTTTTGATATGCCGGAAGGCACCATTGTATTCAATGCTCTTCCATCTGATTTTGATGGCCCTCCACCGCCGGATGGAACACCAAACTACATGGCATTTTTTAAAGATGATGCATGGGGGTTTGCTTTCGATCAGCTCCAGATCTGGGAATTTTATGCTGATTGGGAGGTTCCTTCCAACAGCACTTTTCAGGAAGCTTTTGTTTTGCAGACAGAACCCTTTACTGCCCAGCTTTGTGAAGCACCCAGGTGGCAATGTATTCCACAACCGTTTACAGGAACTAAACTCGAGGCAATTTCTGATAGATTAATGTATAGGTTGCAATACAGGAATTTTGGTTCCCATGCCAGCATGGTCACTAACCATACGGTTAATGCTGATGGCATGGGGAAAGCTGGTGTCAGGTGGTATGAGCTCAGGGATGATTTTGACGGTAATGGCTGGTACATTTATCAGCGGGAACCTCGACCGGATGGAATCCCTCGATGGATGGGAACTGCAGCCATGAATGTTCATGGCACCATAGCTTTGGGTTTTTCTGTTTCCAGTGATACCATTTTCCCTTCCATGAGATATGCAGGTAGGAAAATTGATGCTCCTTTAGGAGAAATGAACCTGATGGAAATAGAGGTCGTTCCAGGTAGCGGATCACAGGGATCATACAGTCGTTGGGGAGACTATGCCATGATGTCTGTTGATCCAATAGATGACTCTACATTTTGGTTCACTCATGAATATTGCGTTGGTGGATGGAAAACCCGGATTTGTTCATTTAATTTCGGTCCTATATCTGCACCAATTGTTGAAGCCGGATCTGATACTGCTATATGTTATTATAACCTGATAATTCGTACTCCAGAAGCAAAGCATTTTAATGAAGCCCATTGGACTTCATCAGGTGATGGAATCTTTCAAAACCCTAACCGTTTGAAATTAGTTTATCTACATGGACCTCAGGATCTGCAAAATGGAAAAGTGGATCTTTCTGTTACTGTTAAAGGATACCTCCCTGAACAAAGTAGTTCCGATACATTTACCCTTTACATTGATACTGCAACCATCGTTAATGCCGGAAATGATACCATTGTTTGTACATATGCCGATGTGCCTCTCGAAGGTTATGCCAGAAATTATACAGAATTGCACTGGCTTACAAGTGGTGATGGAACATTTACCGATTCCACCATTTTGTCTCCAATATATTTTCCTGGAATTTCCGACACTTCAGGTGGATCTGTTGAATTGACACTGATGGCCATATCTGAAGCATGTGAGGATACAGCATATAGTACCATGACTGTTGGTTTCGACCCTTGTTTCTCGATTGAAGAGCAAAAACAAAATGCCTTTGATATCAGGGTGCTCCCTAATCCCAATGATGGCATTTTTAATGCCAATATTATGGGTGAAAGAAAAGAATTTATTGATATCTCTGTAATTAATGCCTCAGGTCAAACCTTGTTTAGTCAGAGAATTAATAATTTCCCAGGAAGTCTTAATAAAAGTTTTGATCTGGGATTACTTGAACCTTCTTTGTACTTTTTGGTTGTAGCTTCGGAAGATGGAGTTATGACAGTGCCGGTGGTCATTAGATAAGCCTTTTTTAAAACCCTTCTAAATATCTTGGCGATAGGCAATTTAGAAAAATTCTAAAAATATCCTGAAATCCTTTATTATAAATGGTTTCAGGATATTTGTATTATGTTGAAGCATTGGGTGTTTGTTATCTGTTTGACTATCAGTGTGTAAGCCCATTCCAAAAAAGCTTCTAAATCATGCAATAATGTGCCATTTATTTTAATTTTGCCACTTGTTATTTCTTTAACACGCCAAATTTCGCGTATTGAACCTTAAAAAAGGAAACTATCGTGAACGATGTAATTATTTTTTCAATCATTTCATTAAGTGCTATCGGTGTTGTTGCTGCCATAGTGCTTTATGGTGTTGCACAGAAGTTTAAGGTAATAGAAGATCCACGGATTGATGTTGTGGAAGAAGCACTTCCTGCAGCAAACTGCGGTGGTTGTGGATTTGCCGGATGCCGAAACTTTGCTGAAGCCATTGTTAAAGCGGTTAGCAATGAAGAGAGCATTGACGATTTTAACTGTCCTGTTGGCGGCAGCGAAGTCATGACAAAAGTGGCAGAAGCAGTAGGGCTGACAGTGGAAGAGAAAGAACCCCTCATCGCAGTTGTCCGATGCAATGGCAACAGGGCCAATGCTCCCAAGAAGATTAACTATGACGGTCCTGCAACCTGTGCGTTTGCGCACAACTTGTATTCAGGGGAAAGCGGTTGTCCGAATGGATGCCTTGGCCTGGGCGACTGTGTGGTATCATGCCAGTTCGATGCCATATTTATCAATCCTGAAACCGGACTTCCTGAAGTCAATGAGAAATGTGTTGCCTGTGGAGCCTGTGTGAAAGCTTGCCCCCGAAATATCATTGAGCTCAGACCCAAAGGCAAAAAGGATCGCAGGATATATGTCTGCTGCGTTAATGAAGAAAAGGGCGGACCAGCAAAGAAAAATTGCAGCGTTGCATGCATTGGATGTGGGAAATGTGTGAAGGTTTGTCCCTTCGATGCCATTACACTTGAAAACAATCTGGCATATATTGATCCGGAGAAATGCAAGCTCTGCAGGAAATGTGTCCCTGAATGTCCGACTGGAGCTATTCATGAACTCAATTTTCCTCCGAGGAAAAAGCCAGCAGAGAAGAAGGCTGAAGAAAAGGATCCCCCGGTTGAAGCAAAGGATAAAACAGCTGCAACCAAGCCTAAGAACGAAGAAAATAATGAAAATTAATTCATAGTAAAATCCAATTTATCAGGATGACTACTTTAAAAACATTCAAGCGTGGAGGTGTTCATCCGGCTGAAAACAAGATCTCAGCCAACCAGCCCATCGTTGTGCTTGACCCACCGAAACAAGCTTTTATCCCCTTAAATCAAAATCTGGGTGCTCCTGCCATCCCGCTTATCAAAAAAGGTGACGAGGTGAAGGTGGGGCAATTGATTGCGAAGGGCGAGGCGTTTATCTCGTCCAATGTTCATTCTTCGGTATCAGGCAAGGTTCTGAAGATCGACGCTGTTATTGATACCAGTGGTTATAAGAAGATGGCGGTAGTGATCAATGTTGAAGGTGACGAATGGGAGCCATCGATTGACCGGAGTGAAACCATTAAACGGGACTTTTCTTTCACCCAAAAGGAGATCATTGACAAGATCAAGGAAATGGGTATTGTTGGGCTTGGAGGTGCCACATTCCCATCACATGTTAAATTAATGATCCCCGATGGTAAGAAGCCGGAGGTCTTGCTTATCAACGGAGTTGAATGTGAGCCATATCTCACCTCCGACCATCAGCTTATGATGAGTAATGGAGAAGAGGCTCTCATTGGCACAAGTATTTTGATGAAAGGTCTGGGTGTGAAAAAGGCTTACATAGGGATTGAAAACAATAAGCCGGATGCCATCAGTTACCTGAAAGAGCTTGCTGAAGGTTTCAAAGGAATTAAAGTTGTACCCCTCAAGGTAAAATACCCTCAGGGAGGTGAAAAACAATTGATCAAGGCGGTTACGGGAAGGGAAGTCCCATCCGGAAAACTTCCAATTGAGGTTGGTGCCGTTGTGAACAATGTCGGAACCGCTTTTGCTGTTTATCAAGCCATTCAGAAGAATAAACCACTGGTTGAGCGCGTCGTGACTGTTACAGGTAAATCTGTTGCGAAGCCTTCCAATTTCCTTGCAAGGATAGGCACGCCGATATCAATACTAATTGACAATGCCGGTGGTGTACCTGAGGATACAGGGAAGATCATCAGTGGAGGTCCCATGATGGGAAAGGCCTTGTTATCTTTGGAGACACCTGTGGTAAAAGGAACATCCGGGATCCTTATCATGAACAAGCAGGAAACACACAGAGTAGAAATGCTGCCATGTATCCGTTGTGGAAGATGTGTGAGCGTTTGTCCGATGGGATTGGAACCTATACTGCTTTCTCAGCTTTCAAGGCTGCAGATGTGGGAAGATGTTGAAAAACAAAAAGTCATGGACTGCATTGAATGCGGTTCCTGCCAGTATACTTGTCCCTCAGGAAGGCCCTTGCTTGATTATATCAGAGTGGGGAAAAACAAGGTTGGTCAGATAATAAGAAACAGAGGAAAAAAATAAGATATGAACATGTTAACAGTATCGGGATCCCCGCACGTTCACGGGGACGATTCAGTTAAGAAGATCATGTACGGTGTGGTCTACGCAATGGTACCGGCAATCCTGGTTTCCATTTATTTCTTTGGCCTGGATGCCCTTTGGGTATTGTTGACGGCCTCCGTATCCTGTATCTTCTTCGAATGGCTGGTCCAGAAATTCATCATCAAAGGCCCTGTCACCATCAACGATGGTTCAGCCCTTGTTGCCGGTATACTTTTGGCTTTTAATGTTCCGGCCAATATTCCGATTTGGATTATTATCGTTGGATCTTTTGTGACCATTGTCGTTGCTAAAATGTCCTTTGGGGGATTGGGTAAAAACCCCTTTAATCCGGCACTTGTTGGCAGGATTTTTCTTTTGATATCCTTTCCGGTGCAGATGACAACCTGGCCGTTACCCAAGCCATTGTATGGAGGGACAGCAGTTATGGATGCGGTTACAGGACCAACACCACTGGGAATTCTCAAGGAAGGCGTTAAAATGGGCAAAACCGTACCCGAGTTGATGCCGGAAATGCCTGGTTATGTAAATGAGCTGATGGGATTCCAGGGAGGATGCATTGGTGAGATATCTGCCATTGCCCTTATCCTGGGAGCTTTTTATATGCTTGTACGCAGGATAATCACATGGCATACTCCCACTGCATACCTGCTGACATTCTTTGCGTTTACAGGTATCCTTCATCTTATTGACCCCACCCAATATGCCGATCCTTTCTTCCATCTGGTTACCGGTGGATTGATGCTTGGCGTGTTTTTTATGGCAACAGATATGGTTTCAACGCCAATCACATATCGTGGGATGCTGGTGTTTGGTGTTGGTGCCGGATTGTTGACAGCCATCATACGGATCTGGGGGGCTTATCCCGAAGGTGTCGCATTCGCGATATTGATCATGAACGCATTTACACCCTTGATAAACAGGGCGTTTAAACCAAAACGATTTGGGGAAAAAGTGGTGCAGGCTTAATTGTAAAACTTTTAAGAGATATAAAATGGCTAAAGTAGAATCGTCTTTTAAAAATATGGTGATCACACTGTTCATCGTCACACTGATAGCATCTTTGTCGTTGGGAGGCATTTATAACCTTACGAAAGGACCCATTGCCGTTGCAAAAAAGAAAGCACAGGAAGCAGCTATCAGGGAGGTGATCCCGGAGTTTGATGAATTAAAGACTTTTTCTGTAGCTCCTGATGATGGATCTGACTCATTGGTTTTTAATCAAGGGTTTAAAGCAGGAGAACTTGTCGGAACTGCTATTCTCTCATATTCCCTGAAGGGATATGATCCTACACCCATTAAATTAATGGTAGGATTCCTGCCCGGTGGGGTGATTGACAATACCCAGGTTGTGCAGCAAAAGGAAACTCCGGGGTTGGGTACAAAACTGGAAACACCTGAGTTTAGAAATCAGTTTGTTAATAAGAATCCAAAAGAGTTTATTTTGAAAGTAAAAAACGACGGAGGCGACATAGATGCCATCACCGCAGCAACAATCAGCTCAAGGGCTTTTTGCGAAGCTGTTGAAAGGGCATATGTTTCTTATGAAAAATATACGGAGGATCAAAAATGAATCAATGGGTTAATTTTACCAAAGGATTTATAAAGGAAAATCCTGTTTTTACTTTGTTGCTCGGGCTTTGTCCGACCCTCGCGGTGACTTCCTCTGCCTTCAATGGCTTTGGGATGGGAATTGCTACAACATTTGTTCTCATGTGTTCCAATATGGTGGTTTCCCTTGTAAAAAATTATATACCCAACAAGGTCAGAATCCCTTCCTTTATTGTGATAATAGCTTCTTTTGTGACCATTGTGGAGTTGGTGATGCAGGCATATGCACCATCACTTTTCAAAGCACTGGGAATTTTTATCCCACTGATCGTGGTGAACTGCCTCGTGTTAGGAAGGGCTGAGGGCTTCGCTTCCAAACAAAGCTTCCTCTCGTCCCTTATTGACGGGCTGGGAATGGGTCTTGGTTTTACATTTGCACTTACTTTGCTTGGATCAATCAGGGAGATGCTTGGTGCCGGGTCCATCTTTGGCTTCAAGTTCATTCCCGGTGATGCCATTCTCGTTTTTATCCTCCAGCCGGGTGCTTTCATCGTGCTGGGATATCTGATCGCTATGTTTAACCGCTTAAAGAAATCAGCATAATATTTTAAGATATGGAATATTTCATTATCATCGTATCGGCCATATTTGTCTCAAATATTGTTCTTGCCCAGTTTTTAGGTATCTGCCCATTCCTGGGAGTATCCAACAAAGTGGACACCGCTGTAGGTATGAGCGGGGCCGTATTGTTTGTGATGACCATTGCAACCGTGGTAACATGGTTTATATACAATTATATTCTTGCCCCACTGCAGATTACTTTTCTGCAAACCATCAGCTTTATCCTGGTCATTGCCTCTTTGGTACAAATGGTTGAGATAATGCTCAAGAAGATAAGCCCTCCGCTTTATCAGGCCCTGGGTATATTTCTTCCTCTTATTACAACAAACTGTGCTGTTATGGGTGTAGCACTGCTGACCATTGGAAAAGATTATAATCTTCTGGAGGGTGTCGTTTTTGCCATTGCCAATGCAGCTGGTTTCGGATTGGCCATGACACTTTTTGCAGGTTTGCGCGAACACATGGACCTGATGGAAGTCCCGAAAGGTATGCGTGGTGTGCCGATTGCACTTGTAGCTGCAGGTATACTGGCACTCGCTTTTATGGGGTTTGCTGGAATGGTTTAAAATGCAATATTGAAGATATTTCTCCCGGCTTGTTCAAACTTGCCGGGTTTTCTTATTTTTGTGATAGTAACAATAAAATCTGACATATGCATCAAATAATACTATTATTAACCACTGTCGTAATGGGTTTCTTCGCTATTATGAATCCAATTGCTAATACGCCAATCTTCATGGGATTGACAAGCAGCATGGACAAGAAAGACCAGCGAAAAGTAGCGGTAAAATCAGTTTTATATGCATTTATTATTGTAACGATATTTATTATACTGGGAAAAGTAATATTTAAACTTTTTGGTATTACCCTTCCGGCTTTTCAGATCACCGGAGGTATATTGTTGTTTTGGGTTGGATATAATATGCTGCAGGGTAGCCATGCTGAGGTCCATCAGCCTCCCAAAGAAGAAAGGGAACAAATCGAATCAGAGGCAAATAATCCTGATTCTAATCTGAATGTAGCGCTTACCCCACTAGCTATTCCCATTCTGGCCGGCCCGGGAACAATTTCTACAGCGATGAATTTTGTAGGTGCTAATTCTAATTTGTCTACCGTAGTTCATGTAGCAGTAGTAGTTGCTGCTTTTGCCTTTATGTGCTTTGTTACATTTATTTTGTTTATTTCAGGAAATAAGATTGTAGGATTCCTTGGAAAGCATGTGATTACAGTGATATCAAAGGTCATGGGCCTCATCCTTGCGGTGATTGCTACACAAATGGTTATTTCCGGAATCCATAACGCTAGTGAAATGTTTTTTAAATAGAAAAATATGTCTTTGGATGCAGTTATAAAATTTGAAAAAGTTCCTATTTATCAAAAGGATAACCTGGTTTTAAATGAGGTCTCCCTGAAAGTGGAAAGGGGGGAGTTTGTATACATCATTGGCAGGACAGGAAGTGGGAAAAGCAGCCTATTGAAAACAATTTATGCAGAGCTTCCACTCGTATCTGGCAGTGCCAGTGTGGTGGGTTACAATCTGAAAAAGTTGAGAACGAAGGAAGTGCCATTTCTGCGAAGAAAGTTGGGTATTGTGTTCCAGGATTTTCAGTTGCTTACGGACAGAAATGTGAATGAAAACCTGCTTTTTGTTATGAAAGCCACAGGATGGAAAGACAGGCAAAAGATGGAAGCCCGCATGCAGGATGTCCTGGATAAAGTAGGGTTGGGAACAAAAGGATTTAAAATGCCACATCAGCTTTCACAGGGTGAACAGCAACGTGTTGGTATCGCACGCGCATTGGTTAATGATCCTGATATTATCCTGGCTGATGAGCCTACAGGAAATCTGGATCCGGAATCATCACAGGGGATCATGAGGTTGCTTTTTGATATTAGTTCATCAGGACGTGCTGTCGTGATGGCAACACATGATTATTCCCTCTTTCAGGAGTTTAAAGCAAGAACCTTAAAATGTGAAGACGGAGATCTGGTTGAGTTAAAAGACCAGCTCAATTAATCTCTCGGCATTGGCCTGATTGGAGTAAAGATCCTGCAGAACTTTTTCACGAACACTGACTTCTTCATCTTTGAATTCCTGGTTGAACAATTCATTCAGCCTGGCTTTCAGTTCTTCAACGTTATTGCCAATAATACATAGTTCATCCAGTTTGGTGCCATTGAGCATTTTATCGTTAACAAGACAGAACCTCCCATTGTATAGTGTGTTTAATAATTTTAGCTTGAGACCTGTAGCCTGAAACGTTACCAGAATGTTAACATGGGCTTCTTTAATCAGCCTGAACATTGTGTCATCCTCCGGGTTTTCAATCAACTCAACATTTGGCATTTTTTCGGCCTGCCTTTTTATGTGATCGGGTGGATTCATTCCCGCAATAATGAGCCTCATGGGTAAATCAGAAAATATATCATGCATTAAAAACTCTGCGGCATGGGCATTTTCAGGAACCTCAATATTGCCGTGATAAAGTACATAATCTCCCTTGCCAGGTTGAATGGAAACTTCACTGCTGGGATGAAAACTTGGAAGATAAAATACCTTGTTGTTCTTAAAATGCTTTTTCAGGTAAATGGTATCCTTTTGTGAAACAACCAACATCAGATTGGCATGATGTAATACTTTTTGATACAGGCGAAGCTTTAAGCTGGCACAAAGAAAGTATATCTTATGCCGTATGTCACGGTCTACCTTGAAAAGGTTGTAATAATAGCGGTGCTCAATATTGCTTTCCCGGTATATTTTCTTTCTGTTTCGTAATTTTTTATGCGGCAGATAATAGCAACTGTGCAATCCCTCGAAAATAATGGGATGGTTATCTTTTAGTAGATTATTAAGAAGGTTTTTTGAACGGCGGCTGGAAACGATATATGGCTTAAAACTCATTGCCGAGAATATGCCCATCTTCCTTGGGTAATAATGAACCTCTTCACAATACTTGTTGAGTTCATCAGAACGGTTGCGTCCCGGATATTCTATACAGTGCAGGTGGATTTTTATACCGTTTTCATGAAGTGCCTTTAACTTGTAGAAAACGTCGATCACTCCACCGTAATTAGGAGGATAGGGAACATCAAAAGATATGATATGTACATGTCGATCAAACAAAAGGTTCGTATATTTTAATTAATTTCTTCTCTTCTTTCTCCCAGCAAAGTTCTTTTGCAGCAAATTTAAGGTTTTCTTTCCAGATTTTTATTTTCTCCTTATCACTAAGCATAATGTTTGCAGTTTCTGCAATATGCCTGGGGTTGTGATCTTTAATGATCATTCCGATATCATATTCCTCAATTATTCGTTTTATCTCAACGAGTGGCGAGGCCATAACTGGCAGTCCGGCATGGATATAGTCAAAAAGTTTGTTGGGAAGGCTGAACCGGTAGTTGATGTTCGTGTCTTTGTCGAGCGTGACTCCAATATCTGCCAGTGAAGTGTATTTTAATACTTTTTCCAAAGGTTGTTTTGGAATGAAAATGACTTTTTCCTCAAGCTGCATTTCCCTTACCTGTTGTTTTAATTTTGGTACAATGTCACCATCACCCAGGATAAGAAAAAGAGCGTCATCAAGGTATTTCATGGCTTCAACCATTTCCTCTGCTCCCCTTTGTATGTTTATTCCTGCTCCCTGCAGGAGGATTATCTTCCGGTTTTCAGGAAGCTCCATTTCTTTTCTGGAGGACGCCTGATTTTTCCTTGTCATTGGGACATTCCGAATGACAATTGGCTCAATACCATATTCTTTTTTATAGAGCTCTGCTATGGATACATTAACGGTATAAACAAGCGTAAGCTTGGGGAATATCCATCTTTCCAGGGATTTCCAAAAATGCTGTATCCTCTTCCTCTTAACCAGTTCTGGGGTTTCTGTGTAATATTCGTGGCTGTCGTGGACAAGTGGAGTGCCTTTGATTTTAGAAGCCAGGAAATTAGCCAGGAGGGTGTCGAGGTCGTTTGATACCAGAAGGTTTGCTTGGTGAAATATCAGGAACAGGAAAAGCCGGACATTGTATTCTGCATAAAAGAACGGGCCTTTTTGAAAGATAAGCTTCATACGATGCATTTGATACGGTCTTTTAGAAAGAGGAAGGCTGTCTTCTTTCTTTCGCCCAACCAATAAAACATCAAATCCCATCTTCACCAGGGTTTTGCAAACACGATCAAGGCGTTGGTCGGTTACAAGGTCATTAATGACAGATAGTACAACTCTCTTCAATGGGTTTTGGTTTTTGTTGCTCCACTAAGTTAGCATCAATAATGAAACGTGAAAATACTTTTTCTATTTTCAGGATGATGAATTATCTTTGACATTTATCGTTAACATGGAAAATTCATCTTTAAAGGCTTTAAATACATTTGGTTTGGATGTTAAATGTCGGAGACTGACACAAGCAACCTCCACATTGATTATCCTGGATTTCCTGGAAGAGAATTATTCCAAAGGCAGTGAATACCTGGTTTTGGGCGGTGGATCAAATGTTTTGTTCACCGGTGATTTTGATGGTGATGTCTTACTTATGGAAAATAAGGGCATCGCAATATATCCTGAGCCGGATGACTTTGTCTTGGTGAAGTGCGGTGCTGGTGAAGTATGGGATGACCTGGTCTCATTTACTATTGACAATGGTCTGGGTGGGCTTGAAAACCTGGTTATGATTCCTGGGAGGGTAGGAGCCAGCCCTATACAGAACATTGGGGCATATGGAGTAGAGATGAAAGATCATTTTTTTCAGCTTGAAGCCATTGAAAGGTCGAGTGGCAATAGGGTTATTTTTGGCTGGAATGATTGTAGATTTGGGTACAGGGATAGTGTGTTTAAAAATGAATTTCGTAATAGGTTTATAATTGAAAATGTTACCTTCCGTTTGAGTAGAAATACACAGGTTAATACTTCCTATGGAGCCATTAATGCTGAGCTGCAACGCATGAATGTCAGACACCCCTCAACTAAAAATATTGCAAATGCCGTTCGCAACATTCGTTCTTCCAGGCTTCCTGATCCGGAAGAACTGGGCAATGCCGGAAGCTTTTTTAAGAATCCTGTGGTTAGTGATAAATTTTATGAAGGATTAAAAGAAGCATACAAAGAGGTCCCGGGTTACCGGCTGGAAGGTAAACAAATAAAATTGGCAGCTGGATGGATGATAGAACAATGTGGTTGGAAAGGATACCGGGAAGGGGATGCCGGAGTGCATAAAAAACAAGCCCTGGTTTTGGTGAATTATGGAGGTGCAACAGGCAGGGATATCCTGGCTTTATCAGAAAAAATTAGGGGATCGGTCATGGAAAAATTTGGAGTGGAACTTGAAAGAGAGGTTCAGATTATTTAATGCACGACAAGGGTAATTTGTTCAGTGCATTTATTTATTGGGGAATTTCTTTTTGCTTTGTACTTCATGTTTTATTATATTTGGTTCATTAAGATTAAAATTGGCAAAATTCCTTTCATCAGTATTGAATAGTAAAAGTTGGCATTTTTTCAGGCATAACCTGGAGGCATTTATTTGGATTGCGGCCTTGATAACGCTGGCTTTTACAGATCCTGTATGCGGGCATTTCAGCCTTTGTCCCCTGAAAAATATGGGATTTAATTTTTGTCCTGGTTGTGGTCTCGGACATTCCATATCCTGGTTGTTCAGGGGAGAAGTCATAAATTCTCTTAAAGCACATCCTTTGGGTATTGTTGCAGTTATTATATTGATTTACAGGGTTTTTACAGTTTTTAAGAATTACAATAAATATTATATCATTCAAAAAAATTAGAAAATGGCAAACATTTATCAGTTTTTACCGGAATTACAAGGAAGGGAGCTGGTCCTTGTGCAAAGTATCACAAAGGAATACAACGAAAACCAGGTACAGACCTTTGCAAACGTTTACCGTACACGTCGTCGTGATCCCCAAATGATACTGTTAACGACTTTATTGGGATTTGTTGTAGTAGCTGGTGTACAGCGTTTTCTTGTCGGACAGATTGGGATGGGGTTGCTGTACCTTTTTACTGCAGGTTTGTGTTTCATTGGTACCATCATCGACTTGATCAATTACCAGGATCTGGCTTATGAATACAACCAGAAGGTAGCACATGAAGTGGATGTGATTGCAAAATCAGTTTAAATCTTTAAGCTGCCTGTCAAATCATTTACATCTTTTACCCCATACCTGTCACAGTATTCCTCTATTCCTTCAATGATCCTGACAGATATGGCCGGATCAACGAAGTTTGCTGTACCTACCTGAATGGCTGATGATCCTGCCAGGATGAACTCAATGGCATCTTTGGCGTTCATGATGCCGCCCATGCCTACAACAGGCACTTTAATAGCATTGTAAACCTGCCATATCATTCTGAGGGCGATGGGTTTGATACAAGGACCTGAAAGGCCTCCGGTAATGGTAGAAAGAATGGGCTTTCTTGCTTCTGCATCGATGGCCATGCCCAGAAAAGTGTTGACCAGGGAAACTGCATCTGCACCGGCATCTTCCACGATCTTTGCCATTTCGTCGATATGCGTTACGTTGGGTGATAGCTTTACGATAAGGGTCTTTTTATATACCTTACGAACAGCCTCGGTTGCCTCACGGGCCGATTTTGGATTGATGCCAAATGCCATACCTCCTTCCTTAACGTTTGGGCAGGAGATGTTAAGTTCGATGGCTTCCATGCCTCTCAGCTCATTCAACTTTTCTGATACTGCAATGTAGTCTTCTATGGTACTGCCATTAACATTGGCAATGATCTGTGTTCCCGAATTCTTTATCGCAGGAAAAATATGAGCAATAAAATGATCAATGCCTTTGTTTTGAAGGCCAACGGAATTGAGCATGCCGCTGGCAGTTTCTGCCATCCTGGGATATGCATTCCCTTCACGGTTGTGCAGGGTCAGACCTTTTACAAAGATACCTCCAAGCTTGCTGATGTCCATAAAATCGCTGAATTCCTCACCATATGCATAAGTGCCTGAGGCAGTAGTTACAGGATTCTTAAGTTTTAACGCTCCTATGTTGACATTCAGATTTACCATGCCAGCTCTTTTATATTGAATACAGGTCCGTCGGTGCAAACACAGCGGTTGCCGGTTGTGGTTTCAACCACACAACATAAGCAGGCGCCAAAGCCACAGGCCATGGTGTTTTCTAAAGAGGCTTCACATTCCACGCTTTTCTGCTTTGCTATTTCTGCGATAGCTTTCATCATTGGATCTGGCCCGCAGGTAAAAATCTTTTTAAAAGGAAAGGATTCTTCCTGAATAACAGGATGATGTGTGACCATCCCTTTTGTTCCCTGAGATCCATCTTCTGTGGTGATTAAAATATCTCCATATTGACCAAATACATCTGTTAGATGCACATCACCGGAGGTTCTGCCCCCGACAAGAAAAGTCATGGGTATCCCTTTTTCTTTCAGTTCTTTTCCAAGCAAAAGAAAGGGGGCTATGCCTGATCCACCTCCAATGATCAGTACCGGCCCTTCAGTTTCAGTATCGAATTTATTGCCCAATGGAAAGATCAGATTCACAGTGTCTCCCTGCTTTAGCTTACCCAGGGTTGCTGTCCCTTCTCCAATGATCTTTACGTAAAAGGAAAGTGTGTTGTATGTGAGGTCGCAATCATAGATTGAAAACGGGCGCCTTAAAAATACGTTTGGATTGCCAGGGACTTGTATCTCAGCAAAATTCCCGGGGTGAATTGGAGGGAGGTCTTCTGCCGACTGGAGTTCAATTATAAAATTGCTTTCATTCAGCCACTTGTATCCTGCAACCTTAAAATCCCGGACTAGTTTCATATATTATTAGAAAAATGAGGCTGTTTTACAATGTTTTTTTTTACCACTAAGACTGCGAGACAACAGGAATTCACAAAGTTCATATTTTTAAAAAGTAGAGCATGGTGTTTCTTGTGTTTGTGGCATTTTTCCATTTTTCAGACCAAAGAGACGGCATATTTGATTATTCTTTTTTGTCTTCAGGTATATCTTCTTCGTCAGCCTTTGGCTCTTCGGCTTTGTTCTTTGCTTTTTCTTCAGGGCTTTCAGAAGGTGATTCTGCATTTTCTTCCTCTTCCTCTGAAAAATCAAGCAGATTTTTTCCCAGGAGCAGGTTGTACCATGTAAGAACTTTCTTTATGTCGGAATGGTACACCCTTTCCTTATCATAATCCGGAACAACTTCTTCAAAAAAATCTTTGATTTCCTGTGCATTCCCTTTGGGATCGGGGGCAGGTTTTTCTTCCCGGATTTCATTGATTTTTTTGAATACATCTTTTAATGCGATGTCGTCTGTTTCGGTAAAAATGCTTATCTCTTCAAGTGAGGAGATCTTTTCATGAGCGAAGACAGGAAAACGTTTCTGATCGAGCAGGGATTCGACAATGGCTCCGGTTTTGGTTTGTGAGAGCAGTTTATACAATCCTGGTTTTCCTGAAATGGCTAAGATTTCTTTCAGATCCATTGATTTAATTTTTGCAAAAATATGAAATTTTGTAATGCAGTGAATAAAAGTGAGTACATCCCGGGAAAACCAGGATGTAGTCGTTTTTTAAGCAAACGTTTGTAAATCATGCAGTTTCTTATAAATGCCATCTTTTTCCAACAATTTTTTATGGTTGCCACGTTCTATGATCTCTCCTTTCTGGATCACGATGATCTCATCGGCAAATTTAATGGTGGAAAGCCGGTGTGCAATAACTATAGAGGTTCTGTTGCTCATTACTTTGGATAAAGCGTCTTGCACCAGCCTTTCAGATTCTGTGTCAAGGGATGATGTGGCCTCATCCATGATCAGGATGGGTGGGTTTCGCAGGATAGCCCTGGCAATGGAGAGGCGTTGCTTCTGTCCACCGGAAAGTTTTGTGCCCCGGTCGCCAATGTTGGTCTGGTAACCTTCCGGCATTTGCTCTATGAACTCATGAGCGTTGGCGATCTTTGCCGCTTCAATGATCCTGTCCTCGCTAACACCTTTTAATCCGAAGGCAATGTTATTGAATACTGTATCATTGAACAGGATGGATTCCTGTGTGACCATACCCATCAAACCTCTGATGTCGTTGATTTTGTAATCACGAAGGTCAATACCATCAATGAAAATGTCTCCTTTTATTACATCATAAAACCGTGGCAACATATCCACCAGGGTTGATTTTCCGCCGCCTGAGGGTCCTACAAGGGCAATAATTTTTCCTTTATGAATTTTGAGGTTGATGTTTTTCAAAACATATGCCTTCTCGTAACTGAAAAAGACATTACGGTATTCTATCCCTTCCTTAAAATCTTTTATGGGTTTAGCATTGGGTTTTTCCTCAATGATCTCTTCAGCATCCAGGATCTCAAAGATCCTGTCGGCAGAGGCAATGCCTTTTTGCATGCTGTAAAAACCTGTTGCAAAGGTTTTTGCTGGAGGGATTATCTGAGAGAATACTGCGATGTAAGTTATGAACACTTCTGCGCTAATGGTTGAATTCTTTCCCAGGACAAGGTTCCCGCCATACCAGAGTACAAAAATGATAACTACAGAAGAAAGAAATTCACTCAGAGGGGATGAAAGGTCTCTGCGCCGGTAGATACCCATGGACAGGTCTGCGTATGACTTGTTTTGTCCGTAAAACTTATTATCCAGGAAACCTATGGCATTGAAGGCTTTTATGATCCTTAATCCTGTAATTGATTCTTCAATGGTGGAAAGCATAGCAGCAAAACGTGCCTGACCAACCTTTGATTTTTTACGCAGTGTTTTGCCAATTTGACCGATAATATAACCTGTGACTGGTAAGACTATGATCACGAAAAGAGTAAGTTGTGGGCTCATGCTCAGCAGGAAGATGAAATAGGCAATGATTGTGATGGGATCACGGATGATCATTTCCATGTAGTTCATGATGGAATACTCCACTTCCTGCACATCTGTGGTGACCCTTGCCATGATATCCCCTTTTTTCCTGGAAGAATAAAAGGATAGAGGCAATATAAGTAACTTTGAGAAAACCTGGTTGCGTATATCACGAACAGCTCCGATCCTGACGTTTGCCAGAAAATACATAGACATGAACCTGGCAAGGTTCCTCAGGAAAAATGCTCCCAGAAGGGCCATACATATCAGTAAAAGGGCATCCATTTTTCCTTGTGAAATAATAATCTGACTCATCCAGTAGTTGAGGTAATCGATCAGGGCATCAGAACTGAATGAAAGGTCTGGTTTCTCTGTGACCATTTGCGACTTTTCAAACAGCAGATTCAGAAAAGGAGCCAGCATGGCAAAGGTAAACAGTGAAAAAAGGATGGTTAGTATATTGAATAGAACATTCAAAATGGCATATACCCAATATGGTTTAACATATGCCAGAATCCTCAGATAGCTTTTCATAGATTGGGTTTTCGTCGAATTTTTTTAGAGCGAGCTAATGCCTGTATAATTCTCCGGGGTTATATCTTTTAATTCTTTTTTGATACCTTTTGATAACTTTAATTTATCAATAAAATTGTGGATGCTTTCCTTTGTGATCTTCTCATTGGTCCTGGTTAGTTTTTTTAACTGTTCATAAGCATTCGGATATTTTTCCCTCCTGAGTATGGTTTGAATTGCTTCCGCAACGACAGCCCAATTGTCTGTCAGATCATCTTTAATTTTAACTTCATTGATCACAAGTTTGTTGAGGCCCTTGATCAATGATTTAGCCGAGATCAAAGAATGAGCTATGGGTACACCGATGTTTCTGCTGACCGTGGAGTCAGTGAGGTCTCTTTGAAGACGTGAAACAGGAAGCTTTGAAGAGAGATGTTCAAAGATAGCATTTGCAATGCCAAGGTTGCCTTCGGCATTTTCAAAATCAATAGGATTTACTTTGTGGGGCATTGCCGATGAACCAACCTCGTCTTTCTTGATCGCCTGCTTGAAATAATCCATCGAAATGTATGTCCACATATCTTTAGAGAAGTCAAGAAGGATGGTGTTGATCCTTTTCAGGTTGTCAAAAAAGGCTGCAAGATGGTCGTAATGATCTATTTGGGTTGTTGTTTTAGAACGTTTTAGGCCAAGTGTCTTATTAACAAAGTTGTCTGAAAATTTTATCCAGTCGATTTCCGGATAAGCAACATGATGTGCATTGAAATTTCCGGTTGCTCCTCCAAATTTAGCAGAAAAAGGGATGTTATGGAGCAGCTTTAGCTGATCCTGAAGCCTTTCAACAAATACATAAATTTCTTTTCCAAGTTTCGTCGGGGAAGCCGGTTGTCCATGGGTTCTTGCCAACATGGTGATATTCTTCCATGATTTTGCTTTTTGCTGCAGGTTCTTGATCAGCTCATGGACAATGGGTAGATAAACTTCATTATAACAAAGCTTGGTTGCATATGGAACTGCAGTATTGTTGATATCCTGTGAGGTTAATCCAAAATGGACGAATTCCTTAAATTCCTTCAGGTTGATTTTATCGAAGCGTTTCTTAATATAATATTCTACCGCTTTCACATCATGATTGGTAGTGGCTTCAATTTGCTTCACTTCTTCGGCATCTTTGAAGGTGAAATTCCTTGAGATGGCCCTTAACTCTTCGAATTTTTCTTTTGGAATGTCTTCTAGCTGGGGCAATGGTATTTCGCATAAAGCAATAAAATATTCAATTTCCACGAAAACCCTGTAATTGATGAATGCTGCTTCTGAAAAATAATATGAAAGGGTTTCAATCTTCTTGCGGTACCGGCCGTCTACCGGTGATATTGCGCTAACGGTTGTCAGTTCCATAATATCAATTTTTAAAGTGGTCAAATATATGAAAGTTCACATAACTTTTCATGATGTAATGATACGATGGATTAAAAATATTAAAAAAATATCCTGAAGTAAAGGATTTTATGATTTTTAAAAAATGGGCACAAAAAAACCGGACTATTGGTCCGGTTCTGTGGCTTTTTTAAAATTTAAACTTAATTTAATGCGCTGAAGGCGTCCTTAATCAGATCTCCATATACTTCCCCGAACGTTAGCATACACCATGTGTATAAGGTCAGGGCTTCTTCCTTCCGAAGCCATTTAAATGACTTCTTGAGTTCTTTGGAAAACAAATACTGATCAAAACTTACTTTGTCAAGAATAGTTTTTGTGTATTCAAGCATTTTTGGAACAATTTATTTGTTAATCCTATAAAAAAAACGTCAATGAACTTTAATTGTTGCACAATATACGATAAAAAATAAACAAAGTCAATATCTAGTTATAAACCGTTGACGCATAAGCTGTTGAGTAAGCTGAGAAGTATCCAATGGCCCCATTGTTGATGTTGCTGGAAATATTGGCCGGAGGCCCGCTGAATAGCGGTGTATTGAACTGGATTTCGGCCTGGGCTTCCCATATGAACTTGGCATAATTTTCCGGAATACTGGCTGCCTGAAACTTAATGGTATCTCCGGAGCGGACTTTTTCATCTTCACGGGATTGGTTCAGGTATCCTACTCCGATGCCATTGGTATAACCTCCATTGTAGAATTCATCATCGGTAACAGATTTCTCCGACAAGGAATCTGTTACAAGAATTCCATTTTTATAAATATTGAAAAGATACCATTCTCGTGTTGGTGGATCCTGATAATAGCATTTAACAATCATAAATCCGTCATCACCCCAATCGGGTTCAAATTCAAGTTCGATTTCCAGATCGGTCCTTGAAATGGGAGGACAAAAAGATTCTGCCGTGTATGTCCCTCCAATATCCGGATCATCAACAATGGCAATACATTTATAATAGTGATTTTCTTTGGCATAAGTAATGTTGCGGGTTTGATATATGCCATCATTTTTGCCAGATGGATCCATCTCAATAACCCTTAGAAGGTTTGATTTGTTGGTGTTCCATTCTTCAATTTTCACCTGGGCATTCAACACCGGTTGTGGAGGGGCATTGAAGAAATAATCTGCAGAATAGGTCAGGCTTACTTGATGTTTTATGGTGTCGGTGGTGATAGAGCCATATAAAACCAGCCGTTTGTTGTTTTCATCATTCAGGTCAATATCAACACGTTCCGAGCAAGCGGAAATGATAACGGCCATCAGTATGATTATTCCAAATATATTCTTTTTCATTTTTTTCAATGTTATTGTTAAAACCTGAAATTAAAAGTTAAAGAAGGGATGATTCCGAACAGGTATACATTCTCGACATAGGTGTCGTATCCTGTGCCCGGGTTTGCTGCATCCGGCTCTTCCTGGGCAAAATTCAGCGACCACATGTTATGCCTGTTATAAACATTATAGATTGAAAGGTTCCAGTCGTGCTGGAACCGTTTTTCTGTATTTTTTCCACGCAAAGTGATGGAAACATCCATCCTGTGGTATGGTTTATAGCGAAAATCGTTTCGGTCAGAATATACCGGAATAACATTTCCTTCAATCACAGCTCGCCCGGTAGGTATTGTCAAAGGCCTTCCGGTCTGATAAATCCAATTGGCTGCGACAGAAAGTCTTTTGGAAATGTCATAGTTCCAGACGATGGAGACATCATTTGGTTTGTCGTAAGGGGCTGAATACTTATCTCCATCATTGATTTCCGTAATTTCTCTAAAAGCTCTTGAGTAAGTGTAACTAACCCAACCATTCATGCTGCCTTTGCCTACTTTCATTTCCAAAAGCTTTGCCATAATTTCTAAACCATATGACCATGACTTTCCAAATCTGAGTTCTCCCTCTATTTCTTTGTTTAACAGAAGGCTTGCATGGTCCTTAAAGTCCACGGTGTTTTGCATGGTTTTGTAATAAGCTTCAACTGAAGTTTCAAGTGTGTTTTGCAGGAAATTCCTGAAATAACCCACAGCAACCTGATCTGATATCTGTGGTTTTACGTTCGGGCTGGCAGGGAACCAAATGTCAAGCGGAGTTCCGGCAGTAGAATTTTGTGCAAGCTGAATGTATTGATATGTTCTCGAATAACTTGCTTTTACAGATGATTCCTCTGTTAAAATATAATTAAATCCCAACCTGGGTTCCCATCCTGTGTATGTGTTATAAAAGTCCAGGGATTTCTTCAGTTCTTCGTAAGCAAAATCATAATTTTCGTCGAAGAAATATAATGTTGTCGGCCCTATGTTGTTGAACATAGAAAAACGCAAACCATATTTTGCGGTAAATCTTGATCCGAACTTTTGTTCATTGCTGAGATAAACAGCTGTCTCCAGGGCACGGGCTTTTGGTTGTTTGTATTCATCGAGTAAACTGTTGTCACCTAATCCTTTCGCTTTTCCAGGATCAAAGAAATGATGCAATGCCTGTGCTCCAACCCTGATGGTATTGTTTGCATCCAGGTAATAGGTAAAATCGGCTTTAAGTCCGATATCTTCAAGTTCGGATGACCATTCAAATGAGTTGGGATCATTTTCTTCTGCGGTCCCCAACAGGTATTGATAGTTGCTGTATATTAATGAAAAGTTGCTGAAAATTCTTTTTGAGAACAGGTGGTTCCATCGAATTGTGGCTGTCTGATTGCCGAGAATCATTTTTGCAAAATCGTTTTTGAAAACATCCCTGCCAAAATATCCTGAAACATAAATCCTGTTATTCTCATCAAAATTATGATTCAATTTTGCATTGAAATCATAGAAGTAAAGTTTATTATCTCTCAAGTCTTCATTACTGGCAAAAGGGAGAAACAGATCAGCATAAGTTCTCCTTCCGGATACAAGAAAGGAAGTCCTGTCTTTTATAATCGGACCATCGATGGTCAAACGAGAGGAAATAAGCCCTATTCCGCCTTTAACGCCAAGTTTCTTGGTGCTGCCGTCTTTCATCCTGACATCCAGTACAGATGCAAGACGACCTCCATACCTTGCAGGGATATCTCCCTTATACAGCTTTACATCTTTTATGGCATCGTTGTTGAATACTGAAAAGAATCCAAGCAAGTGCCCGGCATTGTAAACTGTGGCTTCGTCAAGCAAGACAAGGTTTTGGTCGGGACTGCCTCCTCTGACGCTAAATCCTGTTGAACCTTCGGAGGTAAACTGAACTCCGGGCAGCAATTGAATGGCGCGGATAATGTCAACCTCACCGAAAAGAGCAGGAATTTGTTGTATCCTTTTGGCTTCAATTTTTGCGACACTCATCTCAGGTTTTCTAAGGATTTCTCCTTTTTTCTGAGCAATCACCTTCACTTCCTCCAGCATGGTCTTGGCAGGATTTAATTCAATGTCCAGTGTAATGTCTTCTTTTAATTCAAGCTTTTTTTGCAAAGGATTATAACCAATAAAAGAAAAAATAAGGCTGTAGTTCCCCGGAGGCAGGCTCAAAGAGTAAAATCCATAGACATTTGTAACTGTCCCGGTTTTTAATTCCTGTACATAAATGGTAGCGCCAATAAGGTCTTCTCCAGTTTCGGCATCTTTAATATGGCCGCTTACCACCTTATTATCCCTTGAAATTTCTTCATCGGCCCATGCACACATACCGATGAACAAGAGTAATATTATAAAAGTATGCCGTATCATGTCCCTGCTGTTTTATAATTATTTTCCCAGGAGTATGTTGCTGAGGTTATTAACCACAATGCAATTCCCAACAAAGCTATACTACAGATCCTTTTCATTACTATTCATTTTTGGAATTAATGTTCTTTGATAACAGTAACAGAATAAATAGGGATGGGTTGCAAAAAAAAGGAGAAAAACATAGAAATATTGTGTTTCTTTTCAACTTTTTGTGGTTGTTTTCCAATATGTGCTTTCATCGTCTTCATCCTCTTTCTCTTCTTCATAATCCCATGAGTAAAGTTTTCTTTGCGGACCTTGATTTCGGTAATAAAGTGCGAGGGCAGCCCCTGCCACCAAGCCCCACAGGTGTGATTCCCAGGAAATGTTCTCTTCAGGGAACAGCTCAGGAAATAAACCCCAGATCAAGCTTCCATAGAGGAATGCCACCATTAGGGAAATGGCCATCAAACGCGGGTTTTTTCTTATCAGACCACTGATAAAAAGAAATGATGCCAACCCATAAACCACGCCACTGGCACCGATATGAAATGCTTCGCGTGCAGAGATCCATACCCAGATGTTGGTAAACAAAAAAATCAGAATAAAGATTTTCATGGCAATCTTCCGGTAGAAATAAAACAAAGTGGCCATCAATATAAAAAGTGGAACTGAATTGGCTGACAGGTGAGAAAAATTTGAATGTATAAAAGGAGCAAGGATGATACCAGGTAGACCATGCCATTCATGCGGGTAAATTCCCAGAAATGCAAATGAAGTGTCAAATACAGTTTCCAGGATCTTGACTGACCACATGATCACAAGGAGGATGGTGGGCATCAGCAGACTACTGAGAAGAATCTTTTTTTCAGTTTTTTCCTTGATCATTGCAATCCTTTGGTCAAAAACTATTCCAAAACAAACTTGTCAAAAAGAAAAAGTAACACAACAGTACCGATTCCAATGCCTGTAAATACCATCCAAATGTTTCCGGGTTGGTAGGTTGTCCATAAGTAACCGGTTAACTCTGCCTGGCTCATACCCATTAACTCGCCTGCCTTTTGGTAGTAATCATTTTTTGTAAATCCTTCTGAAATATTTGGAATATTAAGTCCACGGATGGAAACCTCCTCTTGTAACAAGCTTAATTTATCGGACATTTTGGCATAAACATCCCCTGACAAAATTCCTGCAAGAAAGTTGCCTCCGGCAAGGGGAAGGTAATAAGTCCCCATGTACATGGCTACCTTGTCTTTGGGTGCAATATTCCCAATGTATTCAAGTATCCTTGGGGAGCTTGTCATTTCGCCAACAGCAAAAATCAGGATTGTAATGAAAAGGTACATTCCGTTTTGGGTTATAAACCACAGCCCGATGCCAATGGCACTAATGAGAAAGCCTGCCATAATGGTATTGACAGGTTTGATCTTTTTGATCAGCCAGGAAATAAAAACCTGCAGGATAACGATGTACAATGCATCAATATTCACAAGCAATTCTGCATTTATTCCATGTTTGTCGTTTTCCAGAAAACCAGCAAGCCAGGGCCAGACTGATTGAATGTTTTTAAGCACAATGCCTGTATCCACCCATTGTTCGATAAAAACAGGAAGTGTGAAGAAGAGTTGATTATACATTGTCCAGAACCCGATTACGATAAAAAGGAACAGGATAAGCTTATAATCTTTTAATGCGATTCCAAGATTTTGAATAATTGACATCAAAGTTTTACCAAGGGGCTCATTGGATTTTTCCCTGGCCGGTTCTTTATAAAATAATAATACCAACAACAAGTTAATCAAAATTGCCACTGAAGAAATGGTAAAAGCATACTGCCAGTCGAGGATCCTCATTTTTGCTGCTGTTACAGGACCAAGAAAGGCACCTATGTTTACGATCATATAAAAAATACCGAACCCTACTGTAGCATTGCTTTTATTGGTTGTTCTGGCGATGGTGGCAGAAATAACTGGTTTGAACAATCCTGCCCCCAGGGCAACATAAAGAAATATAATGAACATGCCAGCATAACTTCTGGCGAATCCCATCAGGAAATAACCACTTGCCAGGATGAGGTATGAAAGAATCAGTATGCGTTTATAGCCAAATTTATCAGCAATGGCTCCGGTTATGGTGGGTAAAATATAAAGTATGCCTACTACAGTACCCATCAGGTAACCTTTTTGAACCTGTGTAAACCCCAAAGCACCCTCATCGGTTGAGCCTGTAAGGTAAATGGCAAGGATTATAAAAATGCCATACCATGCCCATCGTTCAAAAAGCTCCATCAGGTTGGCTACCCAGAATGTCCGGGGAAAGAATTTCGAAGATCTTTTGTTGTTTTCCATCTGGCGTTTAATCTGTGTGATCCTGAGAAATCTGAGGTAAATATAGTGCTTTGCAATCAAAATGAAAGGTATGGCAGAATTTTTTCCAGTCTCTCTTTTTGCAAGCCACTGGCTTTTTTGAGCATTCCTTTTGTTACTTTGTTCCCGGATTCATCTTTACACCTGAATATGGCTTTAACATCATCGTAATTCAAGTAAGGGTGTTTCAAAAGCGTTTTAAATTCAATATGGTTGATATCAAGCTTTTTTATTATTAAGCTATCTGCTTGTATCTGGTTTGAAATATATGGGTAGTTTTCATCATCAATCCCATAGACTTCTTTCAATTGTTCTTTGCAGTAAAATCCTCCCAGCATATTCCGGTATTTGACGATCCTGGAAGCAAATACCGGGCCTATTCCTCTGATCTTTGTCAGTTCTGAACTGTCAGCACCATTGATTTCAATTGGCTGAAAGGATTCTTTTCTTTTCTTTTGATATTTGGTTTTCTGATATTGATATTTCTTTTTAAGGTTTTTTAGGCTATCGAGTGAATCCTGTCGTTTCTTTTGCATGTAAATGAATTGCTCCACACCGTGATTAAATTCAGAAAGATCATATTTCCTGATCGGCAACATGTCAGGAAGTAGAATATTATAACCAATAACAACCAAATTGATTAATAATAATATAAAAATGCCCTGCTGTTCACGCCGTGAGAACGTGAGGTAATCTTTAATGATGGAATTCATGATATAGAGTTTTTGAAGATTGAAAAAGCTTTAAAGCCAGAACTTATTAGTTAGTACCTTTCAACCAACAAACATTCCACTTTTTATCCTAAAATTCCCAACTGATAAAGAAATACCATGGCAATGGCAATAGGGGCGATGATGCGAACAATGACCAAAAAGAAATTGAAAAGGGGCAATTTGAACTTTCCTGAATTGCTTATCTCATCATCCACATTTTTCCTGCCCATAAACCAACCAACGAAGATGACTATGAAAAAACCACCAATTGGTAAAAAAAGATTGGCTGATGTATATTCCAGGATTTCAAAGAGGGTGTTTTCGCCAATAAAAGGTTGATTGAGAGGTCCCTGGGACAAGGTGCAAAAAACGCCCAGAATAGTAATGGCAATGGAAGCAATAATGGTTGCTTGTTTTCTGTTGATATTGAGCTCTTCAGAGAAAAAGGCCACAACCACTTCAAGTACTGATATTGTTGATGTTAATGCTGCTATGACCAATAGGAGAAAGAAAAGTAAAGCCCAGAAATAACCTCCTGGCATTTCCATAAAGATATTCGGAAGGGTGATAAATACAAGCGCTTCACCTTCAGCGGGATTGATCCCGTAGGCAAATACTGCAGGAAATATTGCAACACCCGCAAGGATAGCTATAAACGTATCAGCTGCAGAGACAGATATAGCAGTTGTGGAAAGGTTATCCCTTTTATTGATATAAGATCCATAAGTGATTAAAGTACCCATTCCGATGCTTAAAGAAAAGAATGCCTGACCCAGAGCTTCGAGGATTACCGATGGATTGATCTTGGAAAAATCCGGTTTGAAAAGAAAACGCAATCCGTCAATTGCCCCGGGCAGGGTTACGGATCGAATACAAATAATGAATATGATCAATAATAATACCGGCATGAGTATCTTGGCATATTTTTCGATTCCATTTCGCACTCCCCGGTAAATGATCCAGGCCGTAAAAAACATGAAGATTACCTGCCATATCACCGGCCACCAGCCATCGGATTGAAACTTCTTAAACATGGAATTTAGTTGTTCAGGACTTTTGCCACTAAAACCATCGGTTATGGATAAGTACAGATATTCCAGGGTCCATCCTGCAATGGTACTGTAAAACGCAAGAATGAAAAATGCAGCTGCGATGCCCATCAAACCTATCAAATACCAGGGTTGACCTTTCTTAAGAAGCCGGAATGCTCCAAAAGGATTTCTTTGTGCCCTTCGGCCAATCGTAAATTCAGAGAGCATTACCGGGATACCGATCATTATAATAAATCCAAGATAGATTAAAAGAAAGGCTGCTCCACCATTTTCACCAGTTACATAAGGAAAACGCCATATATTACCCAGTCCTATGGCTGAGCCGGCTGCAGCAGCAATGATACCTATCTTGGAACCAAAACTATCCCTTTTAGAAAAGTCAAATTTTGCCATGTTTCTGATGTTTAATTATTGTGCATGTCTGATGCAATAATAATGAAAAAACTTATCTGCTTTTATTATCAAAGATTAAAAATCAGAGGTCGGAGGTCGTAGTTTAAAGTAAGATGAAAGTGATCATCCCTCATCTCTCATCTCTGATCTCTGATTTCTGCTCTCTGATTTTCTTCCAGTAAACCCTCAAATCTCTCTTAACTTCCGGCGCCAGTATCAATAAGCCTATAACATTCGGAAATGCCATGCAAAGAACCATCATGTCAGAGAAATCCATTACAGCAAGAAGATTGGATGAAGCCCCGATAATAATACATGCCAGGAACATCAACCTGTATATTGTATCCGTAATAATTCTTGTTCCAAAAAGCTTTTCACTGACCCCTCCAAAAAGGTAATCAAATCCTTTTTGTCCGTAGTAGGACCAGGATATCAACGTTGAGAAAGCAAATAAAGTTACTGCCAGCAAAAGAAGGTATGGAAACCAGGAAAAAACCGATCCAAATGCAGCAGAAGTAAGCTGAACGCCTTCAAGACCTGAAGAGCCATCATGTAACCCGGTAAAAATAATAACGAGGGCCGTCATCGTGCACACCACCACCGTGTCAACAAAAGGTTCCAGCAAGGCGACGATGCCTTCACTTACGGGCTCATCGGTTTTTGCTGCTGCATGGGCAATGGATGCAGAGCCAACACCAGCTTCATTCGAGAATGCTCCCCGTTGAAACCCAAATATTAATACCCCGATGAAGCCTCCTTTTATGGCATCGGGAGAAAAAGCCCCATTCCAGATAAGCAAAAATGCATCATCTGTATAGGTAATGTTCATGAATATGATCACCAGTGCTGTTCCCACATAAAGGATAGCCATGAATGGGACAATCCTGGAAGTTACCTTTGCAATGCTTTTAATACCTCCGATAATGACCAATCCAACAAAAAATGCGAGAACAAGTCCATACCAAAAACCATGGTTGGCAGTCTTTGGAAAAAAGGAAGCAAACTGTTCAAAAGCCTGGTTGGACTGCAACATATTGCCCCCTCCGAAGGAACCTCCAATGACCAGTATGGCAAAAAGGATGGCTAAAAAATAACCCAGTAAACCCAGCTTTTTCTTTTTCAGACCATCACGCAGATAATACATGGCACCCCCGCTCACTCTGCCTTTTTTATCAATTTTCCTGTATTTTACCCCTAGGGTACATTCTACGAATTTTGATGTCATCCCTAGCAATCCGGCAAGGATCATCCACAATGTAGCTCCTGGTCCACCAATGGAAACCGCCAGGGCGACACCGGCAATATTTCCAAGTCCTACTGTTGCAGAAAGGGCCGTTGTTAGTGCCTGAAAATGCGAAACCTCCCCTTTGCTTCCCGGCTTGTCATATTTCCCCCGGATTAAAGCAATGGCATGCCCGAAAGCCCTGATGTTGATAAACCTCATGAAGATGGTGAAAAACAAACCTCCGAAAATAAGCCATACTACTATGAGTTTAAGCGGAGCTTCAACGGGATTGCCATCCTCATTCAAGACAGGTTCATTATTTTTATTATATACTTTGGCATCATATAAGCCCATAGCAGAAAACGGGTCCCAGAAAAGGATCTCTCCCATTATTTTTACAAACGGAGTAAAAATATTATCAATCCTTTGACTTAGAGAGTGTTGTGTGTTTTTTTGCTGAATAAGAGAACTGTCCCTGGAATGGAGGGTAACTTCCTGGGAAAAGCTGATTTTTGCATTGAAAACAAAAAATGTGATCAATAGTAATCCTGTGAAATATGCAGGACGCATAACCTTATTTGTTTTTTAACTTTTTCATTTCGTCAAAATAGTTTTTGGTTTCACGCATGATCACAGGGGATAACAGGATAAGTGCTATCAAATTGGGAATGGTCATAAAAGTGATAACCATATCAACGAAATGCCAGACGATATCTACACTCCAGATACATCCAAAAAATACAAACAAAGCATATAAATAACGGTAGGGTTTGATATATTTTTCACCCAGCAGGTAATTCACTGCCCTCGTTCCGTAATATGACCAACTGATGACTGTACTGAATGCAAACAACAGGAGACCAATGGCCACGATATGGGTTGCGAAATGGCCTAATTGTATTCTGTCCAGCCCACGAGACATGCCTTCTGCTGTCATGGCTACTTCTTCAGCACCGGATTGCCATGTACCTGTAGTAATGATCACTAAAGCCGTCAGGGTACATATGATTAATGTGTCAACAAGTGGTTCCAGGGAAGCAACAAGGCCTTCCCTTGCCGGGTATTCAGTTTTTGCGGCAGCGTGAGCGATGGGAGCAGAGCCCTGTCCGGCTTCATTAGAGAATAAACCACGACGAACGCCCCAGACCATAGTCATGATGATGGTGCTTCCAACGAAGCCCCCCGCAGCTGCCGAACCTGTAAATGCATCGTGGAAGATCAATGAAAATGCCGCAGGAATATTTTGATGTAATAAAATAAGAACAGTAATGGCGCTGATAAAATACAGGATAGCCATAAAAGGAACAAGCTTTGATGTTACTTCCGCGATTCTTTTGATCCCTCCAACAATTACAAGTAGTACCAAACCGGTAATGATTGATGCCGTTATGTACTTGGAAGTCAGGGTGTATCCCAGGAAGATGAATGACTCGCTGATCTCATAGCTGCTGTGCAATACGTTGGTCATGGAGTTGGATTGAGCCATGTTTCCTGTACCCAGACTGCATAAAACTGTCGCAATGGCAAAAATCGTAGCAAGGACTTTCGCGCCCCGGCCAAGCTTGTCTTTAAGCCCTTTTTCCATATAATACATTGGTCCACCTGAAACGGAACCATCCGAATTAAAGATTCTGTATTTGTGAGACAGAGTACATTCAGCATATTTCAGGATCATACCAAGAAATCCGGTCACCCACATCCAGAAAATGGAACCCGGGCCTCCAAGGTAAATGGCCAGGGCAACGCCTACAATGTTTCCGGTTCCCACTGTGGCTGACAAGGCAGTGGTCAGGGCTTTGAAGTGGTTGACATCTCCTTTGTCACCCTTCTTGTCATATTTCCCGGCAACAACCTGTATGGAATGCCACAACCTTGTGACATTTAAAAACTTAAGCCGAATAATAAAGTATAATCCGGTTGGTAATAAAAATAATAACACGGCGTAGCCGCCAACATATTCATTGTAATTTTGAATTATGTTGTCAATAAATTCAAGAACCGGATTCATATGGTCAGTTTAGTTGTTGATCGTCATTGCTCCTTCTTTGTAATGGACCATTGGCTATGAAAGGAACAAAGGTAAGGTCGTAATCGGTGTTGCTTAGCGTGATATTGCTCTTGTTCATAATTTGCCCGTACTTACTCCAACGATTGGTTAGCACGATGAGAAATGGGTTAGGTTTTTTCATGATAGCAAATTTGAGAAAAAAAATTACATTTTCAAACCCCTGGCGGTAAAAAAATGTTTTTTTGTACATTTATAAAACTTCATACGTTAATTTTTTTATTTGGATACGATTTTAAACATAGCCTTTGACTTTGAATATTTTCCGCTGCTTATTGTTGTGGGTGTTGCATGGGCTGTGCCAATGCTGATGACTGCTCTACGGTTACAGAAATTGCCAACCGTAATTATGGAGATCATTGCAGGGTATTTAATTGGTCACTTCATAATTGGATTTGCATCGGATGAAAGCATCAGAATCCTCGACTTTCTGGCCCTTACCGGATTTATTTTTCTGATGTTTTTAAGTGGATTGGAAATTGATGTTGACCAGATTATTTTTTCTTTGCCCAGGAGAAGGCTAACATGGCAAAGATTTCAGAGAAATCCTTTCCTGGTAGGCATTACTTATTTTCTTATTACCCTGTTCTTGTCCTTTTTGGGTACCCTTGTGCTGTCTACACTGATAGATATTAATAATGTCTGGTACTTTTCAATTATAATGGTTACAACATCTGTCGGGATTATTTTTCCTGTGTTGAAGAATAGGGGAGAGACCTCCACTAATTATGGCCAGATGATGATACTTGCAGCAGCTATAGCTGATATTGTGAGTATCATTTTATTTAGTTTTAGTTCTTTTATTATCAGGAACGGCTTTCAACCGGAGGTACTGTATATAGTTGGAATTTTCTTCATCTTTTACCTTGCTTATTACATTGGAAAGAAATTGAATATAATGCTGTTCCGGAGAATAAGTTTTCAGCTTGCGCATGCGGCTTCTCAGATCAGCATCCGCGGCACCCTGCTGCTGATCTTAATTTTTATAGTTGCCTCCCAGTTTATAGGTGAAGAGATCATTTTACTGGGTGCTTTTCTTGGCGGACTATTGCTTTCCATGTTCCTTCATAAGGATCGTTCTTTGCTGATAATCAAGCTTGATGGGATGGGTTTTGGATTTTTTATTCCTGTGTTTTTTATTATGGTGGGTGTGGAATTCGATGAGAAATCCCTTCTTGAGTTTGATGCCAATCTGATCCCTTTTCTGGGAGGTTTGTTATTGTTGATGTTTCTGGTAAAGGTTTTCCCCTCCTTTCTTTGGGTGAAGTTATTTGGATGGCGCAAAGCTATTTCAGGGGGTTTTTTGATGGCCAGCAGGCTTAGTTTGATTATTGCTGCCTCAGCTATTGGCCTTGAGTTGGGGGTTATCACTCCCGGAGTAAATGCCAGTTTTGTATTACTTGCAGTGATAACTTGCTTGCTTTCTCCAGTACTTTATAATAATTTGAATCCTGTTAATAAATCCTCAGGAGAAAAAACCATTATCATCGGAGGCAGCAGCACGGGTGTTCTTCTTATGAGAAGGTTGACCATGCATGGGAAACGGGCCATCATCGTTGACCATGATAAGAAAAGGTATGAGGACTTAAAAGCCAAAGGGTTTCCTTCTCTTCTGGGTGATGGTCTGGATGCTGAACTCTATGCTGAAGTCGGTCTTCAACCTGACAATTATGTTGTGGTCGAAACAGGATCTGATGAATTGAATCTTGAAATTTGCAAGTTGTTGAGACAGGATCTTCATCATGAAAAGATCATTTCAAAATCCGGAAGTTTCTCACTGGTTAGAAAACTGGAATCTTTGGAAGTGGAGATCATTGATTCTACCCGTGTGTTGGCTTCCACCATTGAAAGCCTCATTCTCAGGCCATCGACTTATCATGCCTTGATCGGATCCTTTGAAAATTATTATATCCAGGATATTCAGGTAACTGGCAGGCAAATTAATGGTTTACAGGTCAAAGACATTGCATTTCATCATGATTGTACACTCGTGCTTATCAACCGGGGGAATGATAAATTTATTCCACATGGAGATTCCTATATCAGGCTGGGGGATGTGATTACGGTTTTTGGAAATGATTCATCCATTGATGACGCGAAAGAAAAACTCAGTAATTAATTTTATTCGCTGGAGTGTATGATGTCTCTCATATTTTTAATTTGTTCCTCTGTTCCAAGGACAAAAAGCTTTGATCCCTGGATCACCCTTGTATCTGGTGAGGGGTTTAAGATAAATTCTCCATCGGCGGTTTTATATCCAATGATGTTTGCTCCTGATTTTTTTCTGATTCCTATTTCATAAATGGTTTTGCTTGTGATTTTGTCTGGCATTTCAGAACAGACGATTTCAACGAGGTTTGTTGGTGATGTACCCTGGTAAGACAGCTTATCAAGGAATTCCACTATATCGGGCTTTGCTACCAATGTTGCCATATGTGAACCTCCAACCCGTTCAGGGAGCACAACATTATCAACTCCCGCCATTCGGAGCTTTTTCTCAGAACTTTCATTGCTGGCGCGGCTGATGATCTTAAGTGAGGGATTCAAAGCCCTTGCAGTCAGAACCACATAAAGGTTGTTTGCATCATTTGGGAGGGTCGTGATCAATGCTATGGCTTCCTTAATATTTGCGTTGATAAGCGTTTCATCCGCAGTAGCATCCCCTTCAATAAACCTGAAAGGTCTTTCCAGGTTTTCTTTGATCAATTCACTGTTTTGTTCAACGATAATAAATGACTGTAAATGTGCCTGTAATTCCCTGGCGGCCATCTGGCCATTCCGGCCAAAACCGCATATTATTACGTGATCCTGCATTTTTTTTGCTGCTATTTTATTTTTATTCCTGTTAAAAAAAATTGTGCTGAGCTTTCCTTCAACGAAATAGGATGTCAGAATGGAAATAGCGTAAGCATAAGTACCAAAGCTTGATAAAATGAGAAAAATAGTAAATATCTTGCCCGGTGTGCTAAGCTTGTGGATTTCTCCAAAACCAACTGTTGAGATGGTTATAATGGTCATATATAGGGCATCCAGGAAAGGATCCCCTTCAATGATTATGTAGCCCGAAACTCCCGCCACTATGATGATCAGAAGTATCGTGATGGCCACTCTAATCTTATATTTTGCGCTGTTGCTTTCCAATACCGATGAATTTAATTTCAAAAATAATCATTTTCGGTATTCTTTGGTTCAACCATTGATGAGATGTTGTCCTATCCTGCATTCAAGACATTTTTTATGGTCGCAATATTGTTTCTTTAAAAAAAGCAAAGCCTGGCTGTCGGATGCATTGTTGATTTGAAGACCCAATGCATGAAATTTTCTCACTATTTTGTTGTTTTCTGAAGGTAGGCGTTGTAAAATATGAACAGATTTTTCCAGAAAATCATCTTCGCTGTGAAGCCTGCCATGCAAATATTTTAAAGGAACAATGATATTGATGACCAGTGAAATTATCGCTTCTTTTCCCAGCTTTTTTACCTGTTGCTTCGAAGTCTTATAAAAAGTATAGTGGTTGGTCCAAAAATTTGAACATTGAATGCTAAAGAAATCGAAGAGTTCATTTTTTTCATTAATATTTATTAGTTCTTTATATAAATCTGATGATTGGTGGAGAATGGAAGCAAACTGAGCAATCCTTATGGTTGGGAAATTTGAAGGTCTTAGCCTTAAAAAATTCCAAAGCTTTGGATCCATGGGTTCTAATAAATGACTTTTTTTAATTTGCTGATATCTTGAATAGAGTTTTGCAGGATAGTCTCCTTTTAAATCCTGAAGAAGCCCGGCCTGACCAAAAAGCAATGCTTCAACGGTTATAAGATCATTCTTGTTTTCGAGGATGATCTGATATGGTAATGACTTTGCAAGTGTTTCAAAACCAATTGCATTTACATGGAATCCGAAACCTGTGGCCAGAACTGTGTATAGTGTTTGATTCCAGTCGTGATTGTTCATGATCAGAATTTTTCTGATGGCATCAGCCTTGAACAGGATTATTTCATTACGAATTTTTTTCAGCCAGGATCTTGCTATAAATTTATCTGTCTTTCCAATTAGATTTGCACAAGGGATCCACCAGCGGCTTTCTCTAAAGTCACGGTATCTGAAGTATATTTTCTCATCAAAACCATTCCGTAATTCTAATGTTGGAATCGACTTCCCTTTGGAATTTACTATGTGGACATCATTTTCATAAACAAGATGTAAAATAATATTATTGTATTTCCGGTCATATTGATGGCCATGTTTATTCCAGTCAGATGCTTTAACATGAACTTCAACATTTCCTGCCCAGATGGTTGAACCTATTTTTACTTTGGCATTGAAAAAGTCGGGACCCGCATTTGTATTCAGAATGCCCGGTTCCATGATCAGAAAGGGTTCACCTTCAGCAGTTATTATGGGCTGTTTTATTAATTTGTTGGACCATAAATACCATAAGAATTCTTCTTTCATTTTAATCAGGTTTTTAACAATTAGTACCCCGGGAAAAGAAAAATTCCTTTTATCAATGAAAAATAATTCATTAAAACCATCTTCAACCTGATTTATTAGTTTGCAATCCGTTTCAAATTTTGTACATTTGTAAACTTTAAATTAAATATTTGTTAAGAAATCATGAAGCAGTCTGATGGCTTGATTTCCTCCATAGAAGAGAAAGTCCGTGCATTGATCAGAAGGTTTCAGGATTTAAATGTTAAATACGAACTTTTAAACCAAGAAAAAACACAACTGGAAAAACAGGTTTCTGAACAGGAAGCCATAATAAAGAATTTAGAAAGTAAGATTGATACTTTAAAAATTGTAAAGGCATTAGAAAGCAACGAGGGAAGGAATGAGGCTCGTTTAAAAATTGACGAGATTTTGCGGGAAATTGACAAATGCATAAGGTTATTAAACAGATAAAATCTCGGTTTGCTGAAAAAACCCAATGAATACATTTGCAATATCGGTTAAGATAGCGGAGCGTAAGTTCAGGTTGAAGGTTAAACCTGAAGAAGAAGAACGGGTGAGGAAAGCGGCCAAATTGATTGATGAAAAAATAAAGGATTATTCACATTCTTACGCCTACAATGATATGCAGGATTTATTATCGATGGTTGTTCTACAATTTGCTGTAAAATCATTACAATGCAGTGATGAAATGGAAGCCATGGATGAGATGTGGGGGGAAAGGCTGAAGGATATTGAAAAAGTTTTAACAGATCACATTGAATAACCGGCATCGTTCTTTGAAGGATATAAAAATTTAACCCGCATTAAGTCTCATTGTTTAAAAACTCAACATTACAACAATTAGGGAATGCTCATAGGGCTTTAGGGCAGGCCTCAATTCCGGCTTGCCGGAATTTCACCGACAGGTGAACAGTGGAAGTCCGATAGTTCTGGCTACTCTAAACGTGTCAAATTGGGGTTTTATATAGCTCCGGATATTAATGCGGGTCTTTTTTTTCCTTGTTGCTTCTGATCATCAATGAAAAATTGTTGAACTAAAAAACTAAAGAAGATGCTGGATTGGATAATTACTATAGTAGTTGGGATTGGCGCACTTCTGTTAGGCTTTTTCGTCGCTTCTACCATTCTTCGCAAGGCCATAGAAAAGAAAAGTGAGAAGATATTGAAAGAGGCGGAGGAGAAAGCAGAAGTTTTAAAAAAGGAAAAGATACTGCAAGCCAAAGAAAAGTTTCTGCAACTTAAAGCTGAACATGAAAAAAATATAAATAGCAGGAACAGCGCCCTTCAGAAAAGTGAAAACAGACTTAAGCAAAAGGAATCTTCAGTTTCTCAGAAACTTGAAGAATTTCAACGCAAACAACGGGAAGTTGATACCATCAAAGAGAACCTGAACAATCAGTTAGAGATTGTCAGCAAAAAGCAAAGCGATCTTGATAAAGCTCATAAACAGCAGGTGGAGCAATTGGAAGCCATTTCCGGGCTTTCAGCTGTTGAGGCAAAAGAGCAGTTGATGGAATCTCTTAAAGAAGAAGCCAATGCGGAGGCGATGGTTTATATCAAGGATATTACGGAAGAAGCTAAAATGACGGCCAGCATGGAGGCCAAAAAGGTAGTCATTGAAACGCTTCAGCGGACTGCCGCAGAATATGCTATAGAGAATACAGTTTCAGTGTTCCATATTGATAATGATGAGATCAAAGGCCGCATTATAGGAAGAGAAGGAAGAAACATCCGCACCCTTGAGGCTCTTACCGGTATTGAGATTATTATCGATGATTCACCTGAAGCTATAATCTTATCCGGCTTCGATCCAATTCGAAGGGAGATTGCCCGTTTGTCACTCCATAAACTTGTTACGGATGGAAGGATCCACCCTGCCAGGATAGAGGAAGTGGTGGCAAAGACCAAGAAGCAAATTGAACAGGAGATTATTGAAACAGGAAAACGAACTGCCATTGACCTTGGTATTCACAATATGCATCATGAGCTTGTTCGATTGATCGGTAAGATGAAATACCGCTCTTCCTATGGACAAAATCTCCTGCAGCATTCCATTGAGGTTGCTAACCTTTCTGCATCTATGGCTGCCGAGTTGGGGCTTAATGTAAAAATGGCCAAGCGGGCAGGTTTGTTGCATGATATTGGAAAGGTAGCTGAGAATGAGCCCGAATCGCCTCATGCAATTGTGGGTATGAAACTTGCAGAGAAATTCAAGGAGAAACCTGAGATCACCAATGCCATTGGTGCCCACCATGATGAGGTTGATATGGAATCCCTGATCGCTCCAATCGTGCAGGTTTGTGATGCTATTTCCGGGGCAAGACCCGGAGCAAGAAGGGAAGTGGCAGAAGCATACATTCAGCGATTGAATAAACTTGAAGAGCTTGCACTGTCATATCCTGGTGTGGTGAAGACCTTTGCTGTGCAGGCCGGAAGAGAACTCAGGGTTATCGTTGGTGCCGATAAGGTTTCTGATAGCGAAGCTGATCAGATTTCATATGATCTTTCAAGAAAGATCCAGGATGAAATGACTTATCCGGGACAAATAAAAATTACAGTTATTCGGGAAACAAGGGCTATCGCCTATGCAAAATAAGAAAAAAAGCGCTCCTCAGAGCGCTTTTTTTTATTCCTGCCCGTCTTGTTGGGCTTTCATTTTTTCTTCAAATTCCTGAATCAATTCTTCCGGTGATTTACCCAGATTGTTGATTGATATTTGTGCATCATCGGCAAAATCATTTTCAGGGTACTTTTCAATGAACTCGGTGTAAATGGCCCGTGCCTGATCCAGATCATTGAAATAGTTTTCATATACATATCCCTTTAGGAATAGACATTCAGGGGCCTTTCTGAAATCAGGATAATCGTTGATGATCCTGTCATACAGGTCGATGGCCTGTTGAGGCTGATTGATGTTCATTGAAATGTCTGCCCCTTTGAAAATGTACTCGGCAGCCATGGAATCCTCAGGGTACTGATCTGCAAATTCAATATACATAACGACAAGTTCATTGGCTTTGTCGAGGCTTGTCATGCCTCCCTTTTCATTAAAAAGGGCATCTTCCTTTTCGCTGATCCCCTGGATTGAATCATTCTTTGATGGACCACAGGAAATAAGAAAAACAAGGATGAAGATTGTGAAAAAATAGTTTTTGGTGTTCATTTTAACAGAGCTTGGTTAATATGATCGGGTTAATTTTTTCTTTTGTGAGGGAAAAATCATCTTGTAATCTACCTTGATCTTACCTTTTGAAATATCATTCAGCTTTTTTTTGATCAGTGCCTTCCGAAGTGGGTTGATCTTATCGGTGAACAGTATTCCTTCAAGGTGATCATATTCATGCTGGATGATCCTTGCAACATATCCATTGTATGTATCGTCATGAAATTGCCAGTCTTTATCGTAATATTGTATTCTCACAGTGTTATCTCTGGTCACTTCTTCCCTGATAAGAGGAATACTCAGGCATCCTTCATCCAGTGAAACAGGCTCTCCGCTTGTTTCGATAATCTGTGGGTTGATAAAGACTTTTTTAAACCCCCTGGCTTCAGGGATCTCATCTTCATATTGTGTAGCATCTGCTATGAAAAGCCTGATGGATTTATTAACCTGGGGAGCAGCAAGCCCAATTCCAACAGATTCGTACATGGTTTCAAACATGGCGTCAATCAGGTTTTCCAAATCAGGGTAATCCTTGTCGATTTCCTGCGAAACCTTTCTGAGGGTTGGGTGTCCGTATGCAACAACGGGTAACATAATAGTTGTTTTTAGTGTTTTCCTGATATTTGTTTTGATTCCATAAATGACTGAAGAAGAATGGTTGCACTGATCTTATCAATGGTGCCCTTGTCCTGTCTGGCTTTTTTGTTAATACCTGAGTCAATCATGGTTTGAAATGCCATTTTAGAAGTAAAACGCTCATCGAACCTTTCTATCTTCGTTTCCGGATAAAGTTTATGCAAATTCTTAACGAACGGCCCGATAAATTGTTCAGATTCTGAATGTGTATTATCCATTTTTCTTGGCTCGCCAACAACAATTGTTTCTACATTCTCTTCAGAAAGATATTTCTTCAGAAATGCAAAGATATCTTTGGAATGAACAGTGGTAAGTGCATTGCTGATCATTTGTAATTCGTCGGTAACAGCAATACCTACACGCTTTCTTCCGTAATCAATGGCCATTATTCTTCCCAAAATAAAGATATTTTTATTGATGAAGGCTTATTGAGAACAAAATTATAAAGAACTTCGATAACTTTGTAAAAATTGGCTAATTTTGAGCATATCCGAAAAACATTATGTATCAGAAAATACAGGAAATTGTTGAGAAGGCCTGGGATCACAGGGATTTGTTAGGCAAAGAAACATACAGATTAGCCATCAAAGAAGTTGTTGAATTGCTTGACAAAGGAATAATCCGTGTTGCAGAAAAGACAAGGGATGGATGGGAGGTTAATGATTGGGTGAAAAAGGCCGTAATACTTTATTTTCCAATACAGGAAATGCAGTTAAGTCGTGTGGGGCCTTTTGAGTTTCATGATAAAATTGATCTAAAAAAGGGATACGATAAGTTGAATGTCAGAGTTGTTCCTCACGCTATAGCCCGATATGGCTCTTTTATTGCCAGGGGCGTAGTGATGATGCCTTCATATGTAAACATTGGTGCCTATGTTGATGTTGGTACCATGGTGGATACCTGGGCAACAGTGGGGTCCTGTGCGCAAATTGGTAAGAATGTGCATTTGAGCGGTGGAGTGGGTATTGGAGGTGTTCTGGAACCAGTTCAGGCTAAACCGGTGATCATAGAAGACAATTGCTTTATTGGCTCCCGTTCCGTTGTTGTGGAAGGAGTGATGATAGAAGAAGAAGCCGTCCTTGGAGCCAATGTTGTGTTAACGATGTCTACGAAAATCATTGATGTGACAGGAAATATCCCTGTTGAATACAAGGGCAGGGTCCCGGCCAGATCTGTTGTAATTCCAGGAATGTTTAACAAGGAATTTCCTGCTGGTAATTATAATGTTCCCTGTAGCCTGATCATTGGCAAACGTAATGATTCAACCGATAAAAAAACTTCTTTAAACCAAGCATTAAGGGATTATGACGTGGTTGTTTGATCCTGGAAAGAAATATTAGCTTCAAATATGCCCAAATTCCTGGTTATACAAACTGCTTCTATTGGCGATGTTATCTTGTCCACATCATTGCTCGAAAAACTTCATGAACACTATCAGGATGCAAACATTGATATCCTTGTGAAAAGCGGTATGGAATCGCTGTTTATTGCCCATCCATTCGTTCATAAAGTGTATACCTGGGATAAGAAAAACAGGAAATTCAAAAACTTATTTGAGATCCTGAATATGGTTTATTATGAAAAGTATGATTATGTTATCAATATTCAGAGGTTTGCATTGACAGGATTTTTTACAGCATTGTCAGGCGCAGGGCAAACCAGGGGATTCAACAAAAATCCTTTTTCCCTTCTGTTTGGGAAGCGGATAAAACATACCATACGGAAAATGGGTAAACATGAAGTTGAGCGGAACCATGAGCTAATAAAAGATCTTACCGGAGACAAACCCGGGAAAGTCAGGCTTTATCCATCCCGGAAAGACAATGCAAAGGTTTCTCAATACAAAACAAGTGAATATATTTGCATAGCGCCAGCATCATTATGGTACACAAAACAGTATCCGGCTGAAAAATGGATAGATTTTGTTCATTGTGCTGACAGTAAATTGCACATATATTTTATTGGTTCTCCACAGGATAAAAATCAAATTGATCATATTATTGAACAGTCAGGCCATTCTTTTTGTCTTAATTTAGCAGGAAAGTTTTCGTTGCTTGAAACAGCTGCACTCATGAAAGATGCCAGGATGAACTTTGTTAATGATTCGGCCCCGTTGCACCTTGCATCTGCTGTGAATGCCCCTGTGACAGCGATCTTTTGTTCAACGGTTCCTGCTTTTGGCTTCGGTCCGCTATCCGATGATGCGGTTATCATTGAGACCGATAAAGATTTAAAATGCAGGCCCTGTGGTTTACACGGATATAATAAATGCCCTGAAAAGCATTTTGATTGTGCCTTTACTGTAAAGACTGATAAACTGCTTAGCCGAATATAACTTATGGAACAGGAAGTCCTGAAAACTGTTGAGTTTTTATCTAAAGGAAAAACCATCTTATACCCAACAGACACCATTTGGGGTATCGGATGTGATGCTACCAGTTACCGTGCTGTAGAAAAAGTGTATAGGATCAAACAAAGGGTAGCTAAGAAAAGCCTTATCGTTTTGCTTGATAATGCAGATAAGCTTGAAAAGTATGTTGAGGTTGTTCCCGGAATCGCTTATGATCTCATTGATAGCATTACGACTCCTCTTACAATTATCTTTCCCGGAGCAAAAAATCTGTCAAAAAATGTTATTGCAGAGGATAAAACCATAGCCATCAGGATTATAAGGGATGAGTTTTGTGAAGCATTGATCCGGGAATTTGGAAAGCCTATAGTTTCTACTTCTGCCAATATTTCAGGAGAGCCAAACCCAATCTTGTTCAGTAAAATATCAAAAAAGATACTGGATGGGGTGGATTATGTTGTTGACCTGCATCGGGCTGATGTTTCATTCAACAGGCCTTCCAGGATAATAAAAATTGAAGTCAACGGAGCATTTAAAGTCATCAGGGAATGAAAAACCGAAAAATCAACGCAGGGTTTGTACAGTTTTGTCCGGAACTGGGGAATTCAGTTGGCAATACAAAATTCCTAGAAAATTTGTTTAATCAGAAAGACCTGCCTGAAATATTGGTGTTGCCGGAATTGGCCAACTCCGGTTATAATTTTTCTTCACATGCTGAGGCGTTCAGTTTCTCGGAAACATTGCAAGAAAGCTCATTTATAGAGTTTCTTACAGAAACATCAAGGAAAAGAAATATGTTTATTGTATCCGGATTTAATGAGCGGGATCACGACAGGATTTTTAACACTGCTGTTTTAACAGGACCCCAAGGTTATATAGGTAAATACAGGAAAATTCATCTCTTTATGGATGAAAAGGATTATTTTACTCCGGGTGACCTGGGCTTCAATGTTTTTAATACCGAGGCTGGGAATATCGGGATACTGGTTTGTTTTGATTATATGTTTCCTGAAGCCTGGCGTGTACTTGGACTAAACGGGGCTGAACTTGTTTGTCATCCTTCCAACCTTGTAACACCTTATGCACAAAGAGTGGTGCCTCCTATGAGCATCATCAACCGGTACTTTATCATCACCTGTAACCGTACAGGCGAAGAAAGGGGATTGACATTTACCGGTCAGTCCTTTATTACCGACCCTGAGGGTGATATATTATATGTAGCCTCCAAAAATGAAACTCTGCTTTATTCTCAGGAAATAGACCTGGCTGAAACAGATAACAAATTCATTACAAAACGGAACCATGTTATTGACGACAGAAGACCTGAACATTACGGTGATTTGATTTGTTAGGACGACTTATTCTTCATTATATGGGCATAACAAAATGCATTGTAGATTGTTGTATAGATAAATTCGATATGTAATGCACAGAAACAAACGTTTAAAAATCAGGAAAGAAGATAGGGTATTTCATCTGAAATCAACTGACAAGGAGCTTCTGGGGCGTTGGTATTACCTTATGACCATGGGCAGGCAACTCGATAACAAGGCTCCCAATTATTTGAAGCAGGCACTGGGATGGTCATATCATGCACCATATGCCGGACATGATGGGATTCAACTGGCAATCGGCCAGATCTTTGAAAAAGAGAAAGATCATTTGTTTCCTTATTACCGGGATATGTTGACCACCATTTCGGCAGGTTTGACTGCTGAGGAGATCATCCTGAACGGTTTGTCGAAAAAAGATGATATTGCCAGTGGCGGGCGCCACATGTCGAATCACTTTGCCAAGCCTGAATGGAATATCCATAACGTTTCATCTTGTACAGGAAACCATACACAACATGCTGTTGGTGTGGCCAGGGCTATCAAATATTACGGTGCAGACGCGGTTGCAATATCTTCACAGGGAGAGTCTTCTACATCTGAGGGCTATGTCTATGAAGCCATTAACGGAGCTAGCAATGAAAGGTTGCCGGTGATCTTTGTATTCCAGGATAATGACTATGGAATTTCAGTACCCAAAAAGGATCAGACTGCCAACCCACGTGCTGCGACTAACTTTGAAGGTTTTAAGAACCTTGAGATCATATACTGTAACGGCCTGGATGTTATCAATTCCATGAATGCAATGACACTGGCAAAGAAGGTCGTAAAAGAACAGGAGGTGCCGGTCATCGTTCATGCAAACTGTGTACGTATTGGATCCCATTCCAATAGTGACAGACAAGATTTATACCGGGATGCAAATGAACTTCTTTCAGTGAAAGGACAGGACCCGCTTCAAAGGTTCCGGGAGCGCCTGATATATTCAGGGATTTTTACTGAAACTGATTTGGATGACCTTGATAAAAGAGCAAAGAAAGAGATCAGCACTGCCCATAAGAAGGTTATTACTATGCCTGACCCGGATCCTGAAAGCATTCATCAGTTTGTTTTGCCTGAGCCTTATAAGCCTGAAAAATATACTGCCGGCTTGCAACTTAATGATGATGGAAAGAAAATGCGGTTCATTGAAGCCTTGAATACCACCTTAAAAGCTGAGTTTCGTAATAATCCCGATACTTTTATTTGGGGACAGGATGTTGCAAACAAAGAAAAAGGCGGTATTTTCAATGTCACTAAAGGGATGCAACAGGAATTTGGCAGGCAAAGGGTTTTTAACGCACCAATTGCTGAGGATTACATTGTTGGTACCGCTAATGGAATGAGCCGATTCAGCGATAAGATCCGCATCGTGGTAGAAGGGGCGGAGTTTGCAGACTATTTCTGGCCGGCTATGGAGCAATTGATTGAACTTTCCCATGATTATTGGAGAAGCAACGGTAAGTTTTCTGCAAATGTGACGATCCGACTTGCATCCGGGGGTTATATTGGTGGCGGACTATATCACTCTCAGACCATTGAGGGGGCATTGACAACTTTACCGGGATTGAGAATTGTTTATCCATCCTTTGCTGATGATGCAGCAGGTTTGCTTAGAACCAGCATTCGTTCGCACGGGCCAACCATTTTCCTTGAGCCCAAAGCATTGTATAATGATCCATCTGCAGAAGCCACGGTGCCTGATGACTTTGAGGTTCCATTTGGCGTTGCACGTATACGGCGGGAAGGCAAAGATATGACAATGATCACTTATGGTAATACAACCCATTTCTGTCTTCAGGCAGCCAACAAAATTGCAGAAGAAACAGGAAAAGAAATTGAAGTGATAGACCTTAGATCACTGGTACCCCTGGATAAGGCACTTGTCCTGGAATCGGTCAGAAAAACCAATAGGGCATTGATCGTTCATGAAGATAAAGTATTTGCGGGTTTCGGCGGTGAACTAGCCGGATTAATATCCTCCGAAGCTTTTGAAAGCCTTGATGCTCCGGTAGTCAGGGTAGGTTCAGAATTTACTCCTGTAGGATTCAACAGGATCCTTGAAAAAGAGATTTTGCCAAATGCTGAAAAAGTATACAAGACAGCAAAAGAATTGTTGGAATATTAATCAGGCAATTAATCCGGCGCCAGAATAATTGTATTTTTGACAATCAACAATCGTATAAATATTTTTTAAAATGAAAATTCAACAAAGTTTAAGGAAATTGTGGTTACTGATTCCATTGTTCTTTCTATATTCCTCAGGATATGCACAATCGGAGGAGATACGCGGGAACATACAAAAGATAGCCGGCGTGTTGCAACTGATTGATTATACTTATGTAGACTCTGTAGATATGGATGATCTTGTAGATAATGCCATCATAGAAACCTTGAAGGAGCTGGACCCTCATTCATCATATATTCCGAAGGAGGATCTGGAACGTACTGAGGAGCAACTTGTTGGGAGTTTTGAGGGAATAGGCGTGACCTTTCAGATCTTTCAGGATACCATACTTGTGATTTCACCCATTCCCGGAGGCCCCTCAGAAAGACTTGGCATCATGGCAGGCGATAAGATCATAAAGATTGACGGAGAAGATGCCTTTGGTGAAGATATTGACAACCAGTATGTATTTGATCATCTTCGGGGTGAAAAAGGCTCTGAAGTAGTAGTAAGTATTTACAGAAAGGGTAAGAAAGAGTTGATTGATTATACTATCCTGCGGGATAAGATACCCATAAACAGCATTGATGCCACCTATATGATCAAGCCTGAAATAGGTTATATCAAGCTTAACCGTTTCTCCAAAACTTCCATTGATGAATTTAAAGAGTCCATTACCGATTTAAAAAGCCAGGGAATGCAAAAGCTGATTTTGGATCTGAGGGGTAACTCCGGAGGTTATTTGGGGACTGCAGTTGAATTATCAGATGAATTTCTTCCGGAAGGCCGGTTGATCGTTTATACCGAGGGTTTGAAAAGTCCCAGAGAAGATTTTAATGCCACTTCCCTTGGTAGTTTTGAAAAAGGAGCTTTGGTCGTGATGATCGATGAAGGATCTGCTTCAGCCAGCGAGATCGTTTCAGGTGCTGTTCAGGACTGGGACCGTGGATTGATCCTTGGCAGGAGATCTTTTGGCAAAGGTTTGGTGCAGCGGCCATTCCCATTAATGGATGGCTCAGTTATACGCCTGACTACTGCCAGATATCATACACCTACAGGAAGAAGCATACAACGTCCATACGAAAATGGATACGAAGATTATTACAAGGAGTTTATTGAACGTTGGGATAATGGTGAGATGATACATGCCGACAGTATCCGGTTTCCTGACTCTTTGAAATACTATACACCCAGCAACAGGATCGTCTATGGAGGTGGTGGTATAATGCCGGATATTTTTATTGCCTGGGATTCTACCTGGATCTCTGATTACTACATCAACATCAGGCGTAAGGGGGTTATGAATCAGTTTACCATAACCTATGTTAACAATCACCGTGAAGAGATCCTTGAAAAATTTCCCACACCCGAAGACTATAAAAAGAATTTTGAGATAACCGATGAAATTGTTCAGGAATTCATCGACCTTGGCGAAAAAGAAGGGGTAGAATTTGATGAAGAAGGATTTGAGGCTTCGGGCGATGTTCTAATGACCCAGATAAAAGCCTGGATGGCAAGGAATGTGTGGGATGCGAATGCCTCATACATGGTTTTTGCACAAACGGATGAAGCCTTACAAAAAGCTGTTAAAATACTTGAAAATA
>JAGYLD010000089.1 GCA_018401355.1 Bacteroidales bacterium | reverse complement strand
CCGCCATCCGGGCTAATCTTTTAAAATGGACTCTGAAGAACGATTTTGGGGGGCAAAGATACAAAAAAATGAGAATTACATGCATGATCTGTGCTTTCCTGCTGAATATTTATGCCTCATGTAACAATAATTGACGTAGCTTTGCGCCCGTTTTATGATCATACCATGCAAGACATAAGAAACATCGCCATAATTGCCCATGTCGATCACGGGAAGACCACCCTGGTTGATCGCATTCTTCACCAGGTAAAGCTCTTCCGGGACAACCAGGATATGGGGGATCTCATCCTGGATTCCAACGAGCTGGAACGTGAAAGGGGCATCACCATCCTTTCCAAGAACGTATCAGTAAGATACAAAGGCGTAAAGATCAACATCATAGACACTCCCGGTCACTCCGACTTCGGGGGTGAAGTGGAGCGGGTCCTGAACATGACCGACGGCGTGCTGCTGGTGGTAGATGCCTTCGAGGGCCCCATGCCTCAAACCCGGTTTGTCTTACAGAAAGCCCTGGCTCTCGGACTGAAGCCGGTGGTGGTCATCAACAAAATAGATAAGCCAAACTGTGACCCTGAGGCAGCCAACGATGCAGTCTTTGACCTGATGTTTGCGCTCGATGGCAATGAGGAGCAATTGGACTTCCCAACCGTCTATGGTTCTTCGAAGCAGGGGTGGATGTCGGACGACTGGCATGAACCATCATCAGATGTGAGCCACCTTCTTGATGTCATCCTGGAACACATACCTCCGCCAACGGTCAGAAAAGGTACCCTGCAGATGCAGATCAGCTCTCTGGATTATTCCTCTTATCTCGGACGTATTGCAGTTGGAAGAATCGCCAGGGGCAAGATCAAAGCCGGCATGCAGGTTTCGCTGATAAAGAGGAATGGTAAAATGACCAGGTCGGTGATAAAAGAACTATACAGGTTTGAAGGATTGGGCAAGGAAAAGGTAAAATGGGAACTTGAAGCCGGTGAGATCTGTGCGGTGCTTGGACTGGAAAGCTTCGACATTGGAGATACCATCGCCGACGCTGAAGCACCTGAGGGACTGGCGCCCATTATGGTGGATGAACCTACCATGAGCATGCTGTTTACGATCAACAACTCTCCGTTTTACGGAAAGGAAGGCATATACATCACCTCAAAGCATATACGGGAAAGGTTGTTCAAGGAAACAGAGAAGAACCTGGCCCTCAGGGTGGAAGAAACAAATTCACCGGAGCGTTTGCTTGTGTTTGGAAGGGGCATCCTGCATCTGTCCATCCTGGTAGAAACCATGCGCAGAGAAGGATATGAGTTTCAACTTGGTCAGCCGCAGGTATTAACGAAGATCGTTGATGGGAAAAAGTATGAACCGGTAGAGACCATGACAGTCCATGTGCCTGAAAGCTTTTCCGGGAAAGTGATAGAAGTGGTGACCAGGCGCAAAGGCGAGGTTAAGCAGATCGATGTGAAAGGCGACAGGACTGCCATAGAATTCGATATTCCGGCCAGGGGTCTGATTGGATTATCCAGCACCATCCTTACAGTTTCTGAGGGTGAGGCCATCGTAGCCCATAGGTTCAAAGCCTATGAACCATGGAAAGGAGAAATACTGCACCGGAGGAACGGGTCACTGGTTGCCATTGAGACTGGCACCAGCATAGCGTATTCTATTGATAAACTGCAGGACAGAGGAAAATTCTTTATCGATCCCAATGAAAAGGTGTATGAAGGGCAGGTTATCGGTGAACATACACGGCAGGATGACCTGGCAATAAATGTTATAAAAACAAAGAAGCTGACAAACATTAGGGCTGCAGGTGCAGATGACAAAGCCATGATCGTCCCTGCTGTAAAACTCTCGCTGGAAGAAGCCATGGAATACATTAATGAGGATGAATACATAGAGGTGACCCCGAAATCCATTCGCCTCCGGAAGATCATCCTGAATGACCTGGAAAGAAAAAGACAAAGGAAATCCATAAAACCTGAATAAAGAGTGAAATACATTTGGTTTCAAACAGGTAAGTAATATGATATTTTTGAAAAAGTTACAGGTTCAATTGGGGCTGTCTCAAAAGGCTTCTTTCGCCACAAAGGCTCCAAGACTCCAAGAAACACAAAGGTATAAGTTTCTGATAAACATCTCTTTGTGTTTCTTAGAGTCTTAGGGTCTTAGTGGCATTTTTTAAATTAATCGAGCTTTTGATACAGCCCCTTAGGGGTGGGTATGAAAAGTTAAAATCACCTTGCATACCACGGAATTAAGTCATAAATTTGCAGTCCAAAATCACAAGTCATGCCCAAAAAAAACCTTGTCAGCATTTTTGCAGGTAGATCCACCCATTATTTAGCAGAAAAAATTGCGAAAAGTTATGATACTGATCTTGGAGCTTTAACGTGTACACCCTTTTCAGACGGTGAGTTCCAGGTGTTTTATGAAGACAATATCCGTGGCAGGGATGTCTTCCTGGTTCAGTCAACCTTTTCTCCATCCGACAACCTTATTGAGCTTTTGATGATGATCGATGCTGCCAGAAGGGCTTCTGCGAAGAATATTGTGGCAGTGATTCCTTATTTCGGTTTTGCACGTCAGGACAGGAAAGACAAGCCAAGGGTTTCGATAACCGCAAAGCTTATTTCAAACCTGCTCACGGCTGCGGGGGTTACCAGGATTATCACCATCGACTTGCATGCAGATCAGATCCAGGGTTTCTTTGATGTCCCGGTAGACCACCTTTATGCATCGTCAATATTTGTTCCTTACATCAAAAAACTTAATCTTCCTGACCTCATGATGGCATCCCCTGACACAGGAGGAACACGCCGTGCAGCCAATTATGCCAAAGTTTTGAATACCGGCTTTGTGATCTGTTACAAACAAAGAAAAAAACCCAACGAAGTGGCTAAAATGGACCTCGTAGGGGATGTGGAAGGGAAAGACATTATCCTGGTGGATGATATCATTGATACTGCAGGATCAATTACAAAGGCTGCTGATCTGATCATGAAAGAAGGAGCCAAAAGTGTGAGGGCTTTTTGCACCCATGCTGTTTTTTCAGGTGAGGCCTATGAAAGGCTTGAGGCTTCTCCATTCAAAGAAATTGTGGTAACAGATACCATTCCGCTTAAAAAGAAAAGCGATAAAATAACTGTACTTTCCACCGCCGACCTTTTTGCGGAGGTCATCAAACGCGTTGAAAGTAAAAAATCTATAAGTTCATTATTTAAATATTCTGACAAATAGGGATTTTTCCTGATTTGTTTGTTTTAATTAATTATTAAAAGTTTCATTATGAAAACAGTATCATTGAGCGGTTCTCTTCGCGAGAACGTAGGGAAAGAAGATGCTAGAAAAAACCGCAGGAAGGGGAATGTCCCTTGTGTCATCTACGGTGGTAAGGAGCAGATTCATTTCCAGATGGATGAAAGGCAGTTTAAAGACATCATATTTACTGCCGAAGTGTTTATCATCGACATCGACATTGATGGGAAGCCTTACAAGACCATCCTGCAGGACATCCAGTATCACCCTGTAACCGACAGGATCCTTCATGCGGACTTTCTTGAGGTCGTTCCCGGTAAACCCGTAAAAATTGGCATTCCTGTCAAGCTTAAAGGAACAGCACCAGGGATCATTAAGGGTGGTAAGTTGTTCAAGAAATTACGCAAACTTTTTGTAAAAGGCTTAATTGAAGACCTGCCAGAATTTTTCGAGATAGATATTTCCAGCCTGGATATAGGTGATTCAGTAGTTATCAGGGATTTATCATATGATAAGCTGGAGCTTCTCAATGCTCACTCAGAGGTTGTCGTTTCTGTCAGAACAACCAGGGTTGCTTCCACTGAAGAAGAGGAAGAAGAGGAAGAAGGTGAAGGTGAAGGCGAAGGAGCAGAAGGAGGTGAAGGCACCTCAGAAGAAAAAAGTGAATAATGAAATTCCTTATTGCCTGCTTGGGCAACATAGGACCGCAGTATGCAAATACGCGGCATAACATAGGATTTATCATTGCAGATGCCCTGGCTCAGGAGGCCGGGGCTTCTTTCAAGTCAGAGCGTTATGCCGATGTTGCCAGGATACGCTTCAAAGGCAAGGTCATGGTCGTGATAAAGCCTTCTACATACATGAACCTGAGCGGTAAGGCAATTCGTTACTGGTTGCAAAAGGAAAAAATTGAAAAAGATAAGCTTCTGGTTGTCGTTGATGATATCGCTTTGCCTTTGGCAACATTAAGGATGAAAGCCAAAGGTGGCGATGGGGGCCATAATGGTCTGATAAGCATCATTGAATATATGAACACCGAAGCATTTCCCAGGTTGAGAATTGGCATCGGAGATGAATTCGCCAAAGGCTATCAGGTGGATTATGTACTTGGCCAGTGGACCAGCCAGGAAGAAAAGGCTATGGTGAAAAAGATCCCTGTTGCAATAGAGATGATCAAAAGCTTCATTGCCATTGGGCTTGAAAGGACCATGAATTTCTATAATGAATAAACCGCCTTGTTTACCTGGGCATCCTCAGCTTTTCCTTTACGACTTCCGGAATTTGATCAATGGCCACCCTGTCCTGTTTCATGGAATCCCGCTCGCGTATCGTTACCGTATTATCTTCGAGGGTCTGGTGGTCAACGGTAATGCAATAAGGGGTGCCGATGGCATCGTGACGGCGATAGCGCTTTCCGATGGAATCCTTTTCCTCGTAATGGCACATAAAATCATATTTCAACGTATCCATGATCTCCTTTGATTTATCAGGAAGTCCGTCTTTGTTTACAAGCGGAAATACAGCTACCTTGATGGGAGCAAGGAATGGAGGGATACGCATGACGGTCCTTTCGGAGCCGTCTTCAAGTTTTTCTTCCTGGTAAGCATAACTCAGGACAGCCAGGAAGGTACGGTCAAGGCCTATGGATGTTTCAACAACAAAAGGCACATAGCTTTCTTTTGTCTCCGGGTCAAAATACTGTATTTTCCTGCCGGAATGCTCCTGGTGTGCGCTCAGGTCAAAATTGGTACGTGAGTGAATGCCTTCCAGTTCCTTAAAACCTATGGGGAAGTTAAATTCCACGTCAAAGGCGGCATTGGCATAGTGGGCAAGCTTCTCATGTTCATACAGCCTGTATTGATCCCCGGGTATTCCCATGTTGAAATGCCATTTCATCCGTTCTTCTTTCCAGTATTCGAACCATTCCTTTTCGGTTCCGGGCCTGACAAAAAACTGCATCTCCATCTGCTCGAATTCCCTCATCCTGAAGATGAACTGCCTTGCCACGATCTCATTTCTGAAGGCTTTACCTATCTGGGCAATTCCAAAAGGAAGTTTCATTCTACTTGTTTTCTGGACGTTCAGGTAGTTGACAAAAATCCCCTGGGCTGTTTCAGGTCGTAAATATATTGTGCTGGCCCCTTCGGCTGTCGATCCCAACTGGGTTGCAAACATCAGGTTGAATTGCCTTACATCAGTCCAGTTGCGGGTGCCGGAAATCGGACATACTATTTCAAGGTCTTCAATGAGCTGCTTGATCGCAGGCAGGTCTTCATTGTCCATGGCCTTGTAAAGACTGTCTTTGATTTCCCCGATCTTTTCATTATAACCGACAACCCGGGGATTGGTGGTGATGAACTGCTTTTCGTCAAATTTATCACCAAAGCGCTTGGCAGCCTTTTTTACTTCCTTTTCGATCTTGCCTTCGATCTTTGCGCAATGATCTTCTACAAGGACATCAGCCCGGTATCTTTTTTTGGAGTCCTTGTTGTCGATCAAAGGGTCGTTAAATGCATCGACATGGCCGGAGGCTTTCCAGACTGCAGGATGCATGAATATGGCTGCATCAATGCCAACAATGTTTTCATGGTACTGGACCATGGATTTCCACCAGTAGTCTTTAATGTTGTTTTTTAGCTCGGCACCATTTTGTCCGTAATCATAAACAGCGCTTAATCCGTCATAAACTTCACTGGACTGGAAAATAAACCCATATTCTTTGGCATGGGCAATGACTTTTTTGAAAAGGTCGTCGTTTGGCATATAGAATTCTATTGTATGAATTGAAGTGCAAAAATAGGAATTTGATGTTATTATGGAAGGCTTGCCTGAAAATCTGCATATGAAGCCTCATAATTATTTCCTTCTTTGCCTCCGAGTTCATTCCAGTGCTCATAAATTTTATCCAGCCTGTTGTCAGGAGAGGGGTGTGTGCTAAGGAACTCAGGAATGCCTGGGGAAGAGTCCAGTTTTTCAAAGAATCCTGCGATGCCTCTTGCATCATAGGATGTGGCATAAAGGTATTTTACGGCATATTCATCTGCTTCGTATTCATGGTCTCGGCTAAAGGCCAGGTTTCCCAGACCCAATGCCAGGTCTGCGGCAACATCCACAAGTATATTCGTGTTTTGACCCAGCAATACTCCCAGCAGGATCTGTACACCATAAACCTTTGTCAGGGTGTTGGTAGAATGTCTTCTGGCGGCATGGGCTATCTCGTGGGCCATTACCCCTGCGAACTGGGCTTCATTATCCAGGAATTTGATCAAACCGGTGTAATAATACATATAACCGCCCGGGGCTGCAAAAGCATTGAGGACAGAATCATTTTCAATGATATAGACCTCCCATGCGAATCTGTCATCATATCCCACCTCACCCGTGTTCAGGATGGAGTCCCTGATGCGGCGGATATGCTGATAAGCATCCTGATATTGCGTTTCACTGAGCAAAGGATAATTGGCAGGGTCATTCTCGATTTCCTGTTTCAGTTGTTCTCCGAAGGCCATGTCGTCTTCTACAGTGAAGAGGTTGATGGTGCCCGGACTGTCTTCGTCTTTTTTGCAGGATGAAAGAAAAATGAAAAGAAGGAGTGAAAATAAAAATAAATGGTTGGTTTTGAGCTGCATGATTTAAAAATTTGAATATGCAAATATAACAATCCCTGAATATATATTTCTGTTATTATTTTCGGGATTGTGAAATGTATTTCCCTACCATGATTGCAACGATCACTGTAAGATAGACCTGACCCAGGACTGCCAGTAAAATGGAAGCCATCATTGTTTTTGGAATGGCCGGGGATATGTCCCCATACCCGATCGTAGTCATTGTCACAAAACTAAAATACATGAAATCGGTGATGTTCAGCATTCCATCCTGGTTATTCTGGAAAGCTCCCACTAAAAGATTGTTCATCGCAGTAAACAACAAACCTCCTATGATCCCCATCAAAAGATAAATGCTCAGAGACACAAAAAAAATGTTGTGGTCGATTTCATTCTGCTTGAAAAGGTAGCGGAACAAAAGAACGATGATATAAATGAAAAATGACAGCAGCGTTAAATAAGTTACAGTGACCATTAAAGATTCCTTAAAAGGAACCAGGTATTCAGACCAGGTAAACAGGATGATTATCAGAGGCAGGATTATGGACCAATGGCTTTTCTTCCTTGTATTGTAGGTGATGAATATGCTATTGCCCAGGGTTATAGTAAATAGTATGCTGACAATGAGGTGTTTGGTAACCGGGTTTCCAATAAATGGAGGGAGGATCAAAAATAGAACAAGCGATAGAAAAAGCAGGAGGAATCTGTTTTTTAGCATGATATTTAAAAATCGTTGGTTGCAGGATTAAAAATACGATTAAAAATAATGAAATCTATGGTTGTGGACATATCTTATCACATAAAATTTATTCAGTATAAGAAAATATTCAAATATGGGCGTATATTTGTCTATGGCAGACCAACTGATTAAAAACAAAAAATCAGGTATGTAATCAGGCATGCTTAAAACAGTACAATGAAAAGCAATGAATATCACTGAACTTTTTCCCCTTACCAAGATCATAGCCACCCTTGGACCTGCCTCTTTTGATCCGGATAAGATCGAGAAGCTAATCACAGCCGGGGCCGGGGTTTTCAGGATAAATTTCTCCCATGGTTCTTTCAATGAATACCGGGAGATGATTAGAAATGTCAGAGAGACAAGCAAAATGCTGGGTGTTTATACGGCATTGCTTGGGGATTTGTCGGGGCCCAAAATACGCGTCGGAGAAGTTGAGGGTGATGGTGTTTATTTGCAGCCCGGACAAACCATCATTTTCACAAATGAAAATGGAGTAGATATTCAGGATGATGCAAACAAGGTTATTTTCACTACCAACTATCCACCCTTTATTGAAGAGGTGAAACCCGGACAAAGGGTATTGCTTGACGACGGGAGCGTGTTGCTTGAATGTGATTTTGTTACAGAAGATGCTCTGTATTGCACTGTCATCAATGGAGGCAGGATCACTTCGCACAAAGGAATAAACCTTCCGGATACAGATCTTTCTGTTCCGGCCATTACCGAATGGGATTATCAATGCATTGATTTTGCGGTAGAACAGGGGTTCGATTTGCTGGCTTTAAGTTTTGTCAGAAGCGGGAATGATATCAGGTTGCTTAAGGAGAAGCTGAAGGAGTTGGGAGCCCGGCCTGGCGTACCCTGGCCCAACCAGAAACCGGATCTTTCCCGGCAATATCAGGCAAAAGATTTTGAAGGATTTATCCCGGTCATCAGTAAGATAGAAAAGCCACAGGCCATTGATCATCTGGTTTCTATTATTGAAGAAACTGATGCCATCATGGTTGCACGTGGTGACCTGGGTGTTGAGATGGACCTTGCCGAGGTGGCCGTGCATCAGAAAAACATTATCAGGTTGTGCCATCAGTATGGCAAACCTGTGATCGTTGCCACCCAGATGCTTCAAAGTATGATCGTTTCACCGGTCCCGACGAGGGCAGAAGTTTCCGATGTTGCCAATGCCATCTTTGACGGGTCAGATGCCGTCATGCTTTCAGGAGAAACGGCAGTAGGAGAATATCCTGTTGATTCCGTGAAAATGATGTCCAGGATAGCAAGAAAGGCCAATGACTACCTGAGGTCTGTTGACTGCAGGCCTTCGGTGCCTTTCAAACCCATTGAAGCCCATTACCGTAGTGCCGCCATTGCCCATGGTGTAACCACTATGGTGAAGGATGTTGATGCCCGGCTGATCGTGATCTGGTCGCAATATGGAGGTGCAACAGTTTACCTTTCTCAGCATAAAATACCCATTCCCATATTATCTTTTAGCAACAATGAAAGGACTTTAAGGCAACATGCACTGCTTTATGCCGTCTATCCTGTATATATGGAAATGCCAGGAAGCGGTAGCAGGTTTATTGAAAGCGTTGACAGGATAATTACAGAAAAGAATTGGGCCCAGAAAGGGGATCCGGTGGTGATCGCATTGGGAGAGCCAATATCCAGGATTGGGGTTACCAACCGGGTAGTGATCCATTATGTTGGAGAAAGTGAAGAATCATAGGAAGCAGTATTTACAGTTTTAAGATCTTTGCGAGCTGCATTCCACATTGTTCCAGCAGTGAAGGAGCAGTTTTTAGCGCTTCTTCCAAGGCCATGGGCCTGTTTATGATGGATAATATTACATCAAAACCCGAATCATACAGTAATTCATATTTTTCTCCAAGGGTACCTGCAATGGCAATAGTTTTCCTGTTGTGTTTTTTTGCAAGGGTTGCAACCCCGGCCGGAACTTTTCCATGCAAGGTCTGATGATCAATTCGTCCTTCACCTGTGATGATGATTTCGTTTTGCAGGATTTTTCCTTCCAAGCCTGTGATGTCAGAAATGACTTCGAAACCAGGCTTGACAGAAGCATTGCAAAAGGCAAGAAGGCCGGCGGCAAGACCGCCTGCTGCACCCGAGCCGGATATGGTCAAAATGTCTCTTCCTGT
>JAGYLD010000088.1 GCA_018401355.1 Bacteroidales bacterium | reverse complement strand
GGCAACGGAAGTGGTTACGCAATATGAGGCCAATATTAAGCTGGGGTAGATGCAAATGTCAACAATACCAGCCTAAGGCAAGTCCATTGGAAAAGGAAAATTCAAAATGCACATCAAAAGTCAACTACTCAATATCCATCTAAGTCTGTCGCGTTGAAAAAAGTACCATTTAGCTTTGAAGCACCCATAAAAAGAGCTTGCTTCCCGTCTTTTCCTGTTGATAACTTTCACCTGAAAAAACCATGAAAATAAAAAACAAATTTGTACTTTTGGACAAATTAAGTCCAAATCAATTGAATCTAAACTGATGCTGTCAATAGGCGAACAAATTAGAAAGTTGCGGGAAGACCAGGGATTGCCTTTACGAAAAGTTGCGGCTGTGTTAGACATTGACCAATCCATCCTCAGCAAGATAGAAAGAGGTGAACGAAAAGCTTCAAAAGAACAAGTCATTCAGATTGCCAAAATTTTCAACGTGGACGAGAAAGAACTGCTCATCAATTACTTGAGCGATCGTGTGCTGTACGACTTAAGAAATGAAGATTTGGCAACAGATGCATTAAAGGTGGCTGAAAAGAAAATTGAATTTATGACCAAAAATCAACATGGAAAATAGAAATTCCATAAAACCCATTAACCAAGACCTGCCAGTCGGTCAGGCCGAATTGCCAAGCCTTTTTGCTGACCGTTTGGGTTTATTGTATGCCTCTTCGGTTAGCCAATTGCATAAAAAGGAAAACGGTCAATTTTTTACGCCCGTTGAAATCGCTGGATTAATGGCTTCCTATGCTGAATTTGAAGGTGATTCTATTCGCATTCTTGACCCCGGATGTGGTTCTGCTGTTTTGTCATGTGTCCTGATCGAGCATCTTGCAAACACCAACAAGAACCTAAAAACCATTGAGTTGGTCGCTTATGAAACAGATCCCGAACTTATCCCTATTTCGCAGCAGGTGCTTGACTATCTAGAAAAATGGGGAAGCCAAGAGGGAATCTATATCAAAACAAAACTACAAACAGAGGACTTCATCCTTCATAATGCTGATTGTTTTCATGAAGATGACGATTTGTTTTATAAACCGGTTGAGCAGTTTGATATTGTGATTTCAAACCCGCCCTATTTTAAGCTTTCTATTGACGACAAAAGAGCAAAAGTGGCAAAAGTTGTAGTAAATGGCCACCCGAACATTTATGCCATCTTTATGGCTTTATCAGCCAGGCTGCTCAAAGAAAATGGCGAGTTGATTTTCATTACCCCCCGCAGCTATGCGGCAGGCGGGTATTTCAAAAACTTCAGGGAGTATTTCTTTAATATCATTGATTTGGATAAGGTGCATCTTTTCGTTTCCCGAAAGGACACTTTTAGCAGAGACAAAGTTTTGCAGGAAACAGTCATTATTAAAGGAACCAAAAGAACCAAACCTAAACCACAAGTAATAATCTCTTCATCAAGTGGATTGAAAGACTTGCACGCTCCTTTAATCAAGACTTTCCCTAAAAAAGACATCATCGATCTGGATTCCAAAGAGAAAATCCTGTATCTGCCAACAACTGATTTTGACGAAGCCGTTTTGGAAGTTTTCAAGAACTGGCCAGGCAATCTATCCAAATACAATATCAAGATTTCAACTGGCCCTGTAGTAGCTTTCAGGGCAAGGAATTACTTGAGGGACTTACAGAATAGTGGGGATGTGAATGGAACGGTGAATTCTGTCTCCCATGCAGATAGCTTAGCCCCACTTTTTTGGCTGCACAATGTTAAACAAATGATCTTGCAGTGGCCCATTGTTAAGCCGGGAAAAGAACAATATATAAACATCGAGGAAAAGTCCATGTCGCTCCTCATTCCCAACAAAAACTATATCCTATTGAGGCGTTTTAGCAGCAAGGATGATAAAAACAGACTGATTGCCGCCCCTTATTTCTGCAATTATATTCATTCAGATTTTATTGGCGTTGAAAACAAAGTAAATTATATCTATCGACCAAAAGGGCATTTGGAGCGGAATGAAGTGGTGGGCCTTTGCGCGTTGCTAAACAGCAGCTTATTTGATTCGTATTTCAGGATTTTTAACGGCAATGTGAATGTGAGTGCCACAGAATTGAAGGAAATGTCGTTGCCCCCACTGGACACCATTCAGGAAATCGGCAACACAATAATCCTATCCAACGATTTTTCTGTGGAAAACACAAACCGGATTGTAAACGAGTATTTTGAGCCAGTATATAGCCTATGAGTAAGATTGAAGAAGCAAAACAACTATTGGAAGCTTTGGGGCTTCCAAAAAGACAGCAAAATGATCGTTCTGCATTGACATTGCTTGCCTTGTGCAGCCTAAAAGAAAAAGACAAATGGAACAAAGCCAAAGCGGTTAGCATGTCAGTTGTGGGAAACAAAGAAAATGCCAGGTACGAAGGCGTGATGCGGTTCATTGCAGAACATTACAACAGGCAATACGCTGAGAATTCGCGAGAAACCTTTCGCAGGCAAACACTTCATCAATTTGTTCAGGCAGGAATCGTACAACATAACCCCGAAAACCCTGATTTAGCAGCTAACAGCAAGGACAACCATTACCGATTGTCACAAGAAGCGTTGAAGGTGGTTAAATCTTTCAACAGCAGAAATTGGAACAAGGAGATCAAATACTTCAAAGAAAATGTGGGCTTGTTAAGAGACAAATACTACAAAGAAAGAGAATTGCACAAAATACCATTGAAGCTAAAAGACGGTACAGAACTTACTTTTTCGCCGGGCAAGCACAATGAGGTTCAAATTGCCGTCATTGAAGAATTTTCACCACGTTTTGCCCCCGGAAGTGATTTGCTGTATGTTGGTGACACCACCAAGAAAGACCTTTATATGGACAAAAAGGGGTTGGAAAAACTAGGAATCCCCATTGATGAGCACAGTAAATTACCGGATGTAGTTCTTTACGATAATAAGAAAAAATGGCTGTTCCTGATAGAAGCAGTTACATCACACGGCCCCGTTTCCCTAAAAGAATTGTAGAAATGGAAAAGCTGTTGAAGAACTGCAAAGTGGGAAAAATCTATGTAACAGCTTTCCCTGATTTTAAAGAATTCAAACGACATACTTCTGATATTGCTTGGGAAACAGAAGTTTGGGTGGTCAGTTTTCCTGATCACATGATCCATTTTAATGGAGATAAGTTTATGGGACCGAGATAAAACTATTGCCTTAATTCATGCATGATAAAAACAGAAATATTGATCTTTTCCGTTCACTATTCAAAGGCAGGCAAGATGTCTTTGCCATCCGCTGGGAAAAGGGCAATAAAAGTGGATACATGCCAGCTTATCATTATGACCCATACATGTTCCGTCTCCATAAAATGAAAGGTGGCACCTTCAAAGATTACAAAGATAAAACCTACCTTCCCCTTTCTGACCAACAGTTTCAAAAACATTTTAATGGAGAACATCTCATCGGCATTTACCCGTTGCTGAAGGATAATACCTCTTGGTTTATCTCAGCAGATTTTGATAAAGAGAATTGGGCGGATGAGTGCCGGACATTTCTGAATGTTTGTAAAGAAAAAGCTATTCCAGCTTATTTGGAACGATCCCGTTCCGGCCAAGGCGGCCATGTCTGGATTTTTTTTAACAAGCCATATCCTGCCGTCAGGAGCCGTAAGATTTTGATTACCCTTTTAGAACAAGCAGGCATCTTTTCTGTGTTTGATAAGAGTTCAAGTTTTGACCGACTTTTTCCCAATCAGGATTTTCATTCAGGAAAAGGATTAGGAAATTTGATTGCATTGCCGCTATATAAATCGAAACTGGAAAACAACAATAGCTGCTTTATAGATGAACAATTAATCCCATACCATGACCAGTGGGCATTCCTGTCTTCTGTGATGAAAGTGCCTGTATATCATCTTGATGCGATCTATAATTTACTTCACCAAAACAATACTCCGGCTCCAGCCATTACCTATCAAACAACTTCTGTTGGATCATATATACTGCAAATACAACTCAACAATACCATTCACCTTAACCGATCAGGCATAACACCCGAATTGACCAATTTCTTGAAAGAAGAACTGAATTTTGCCAACTCGGAGTATTTCATCAAAAAGAAAACGGGCCGGAATATATGGGGAACAGAAAGGTATTTCAGGTTAATAGAAGAAAATGAGCATGAAGTAATTATTCCGAGAGGTGTTATCGGAAAATTAATCCGATACTGTAAACAGCAAGAAATTGAATTTGAGTTTTTTGATAAACGAACAAAACACACCCCGATCACTCTTACAACAAATTTCACTTTAAGAACACATCAGAATTCTGTAATAGAAGCTGTTTCCAGAAAAGAATTTGGCGTAATTACCTCACCTCCAGGCTCTGGAAAAACAGTAATTGGGTTGAAAATCATCGCTGAAAAACAACAACCCGCTTTGATCATTGTGCATCGCAAACAACTGTTGGAACAGTGGGTTGAACGGATTCAGGCTTTTCTGGGAATTCCAAAGGATGAGATCGGCAAAATCGGACAAGGAAAGTCTAAGCCGGGCAAAGCCATTACTGTCGCAATGATTCAGAGTTTAGGCAAGTTTCTTGATAAACAGGAAAACAAACATTTTGACCGCTCATTCGGAACTATTATTGTTGATGAATGCCACCATATCCCAGCAGAAACATACCGAGATATCATTTCGAAATTCTCATCTTATTACCAATATGGCTTAACTGCAACCCCTTTTAGGAAAGGAAATGATAGCAAAATTATTTTTACTCATTTGGGAGAAATCATTGCCGACATTAAACCACAAGAAATTGAAGAATACAAACGTGCGAGGATAATAGTAAGAGAAACAACATTGGATGTCCCATTTAATCCGAAAACAGATATGTTTGAAACCTTATCAAAAGTTTTGGTACATGATTCTACCCGAAATAAGTTGATCCTTGGTGATATTACAACCGAACTTAGCAAAGGGAAAAAGGCTGTTATTATTACCGAACGAAAAGAGCATATCGATACACTGCATCAGTTACTTAAGCAGTCCTTTGAAGTGGTATCACTTAGCGGGGATGATTCGGAAAGCAGCCGTAAAACAAAATGGCAAATTCTCAACAGTGGAAATTACCAGGCACTAATTACAACCGGACAATTTTTTGGAGAAGGTACCGACTTACAAAATGCGTCTTGCCTTTTCCTTGTTTACCCATTCTCATTTAAAGGAAAATTAATTCAATACATTGGTCGTGTTCAACGATCTGAAATCACTCCCTTTATTTATGACTACCGGGATCGTAAAATTGAATATCTGAACCGGCTATTCCTGAAAAGGAACACATATTATCGACATCTTGACCGGCAAGCAACTTTATTTGATGACATAGAAATTGTCGAAAATCCTTCCAGTCAAATATTTACAGTTGACAAAAAGATAAAGATACTTATTGACCAGTTGGATTTTCGATATGGTGCAATCTCATTTAAATATTATATCCCTGAAATGAACTCAGAGCTGGAGTTTGAGATCGAAAACGATGAAGTCAGGCCGGAATTTGATGTTTTGAAGCCATACTTCTCAAAAGTATTGAAGTCAAAACATATAGTAAGCGAAATTTTTGCAGAGTTTGAAAACAACTTATTGGTTTCACAAAGAGCAACTTCAACTGACTTGGAAAAGATCAACCAGGAGATTATTGAAAGTGTAAAATTCCGTTTCATTGAACAGGGTATTCTCGGTAAACAATATGTACCTGGAACCGATGAGAATTTGCTTGACTTAAACAAGTTGCAGGAAGGACATGATAAGCTGTTTTATAATTCCGAAGAGCAATTGCTGAATGACCTTTTGAAAAATAAAAACATTAAACATTACAGACACTTACAGTATCTGGCATCTAAGCATGACGGCAATACCATGAAACTTCGGTTTGTCCTGAACCCTTTTTCGTTCGTATTTCTGCTTCTTGGAACAGAGCAATATCATGTAGTTTTAGAAACGCTTGACACAGAGGAAGCTACTTATATTTGGCATGTTGATAAAAACAGCCAATTGCTTCGGCAAAAACTGCGATTAATAGACCAGGACTTAAATTTGATCAGAAATAAAGGCAGACAAACCTTTCTTGAAAAGCAGCCGGAAAATTTCAGCCGGCTCATCCATGACTATTCGGACGAAAGAAATGGATTCGTCATTTGGAAAGATCATTTAGAGGAAAGGTTAATATAAATTTCATCCATAACAGCAGACACATTAATAGTCCGCATGTGCCCTGCATTTGCTGGAAAACCTCAAATCCACATTATGTAATCTCCGAAGAGTTTTTTTACTTCAATGATCATGTCAAAAACCAGTTCACAGCCACTGCAGGTTAAAGTTATTTGACTATGGATGGCGGTTAATGTTAACTTTTTTAAAGTATTCATGTCAATCATCGATATCATATTCCTTTATCACTTCGCCTATCTCTTCTGCACCAGGCAGTTTTGCTTTTGAACCCACATTGTATGCAGTTTTAAGAATTGGTAGCCCCTCTTTTGGCCTTCCTTGTTTGCAAAGCGACAGCCCCAATGCACTGCCAACATTGAAAATACCCTGTGCATCCTGCATTTCATTTGCCAATTGCCATGCCTCGAAAAGAGCCTCATGATGCTTTTGGAAATCGTTTAGTTCTGCAGAAGTTACCCCTAAGTTGTGCAAGGTATTCATAATGGCTGCTTTGTCGCCCAATTGCCGCCTGATGGCCAGTGCGTCATTATAATAAATAAATGCCTTTTTCTGATCGCCCTGATCTGAGTAGAAAAAGGCTAAATTGTTCAAACTTGTCGCTAATCCGGCCATATCACCTGTGATTTCTTTAATTGCCTTTGATTTTTCAAAGCAGGACAGGGCTTCTTGCACTTCACCTGTCTTTAAGTGTATTATTCCTAAATTGTTTAGGGTAACTGCTTGCCCTTCAAGGTCACCTGTGGCTTCCCGTATGCTTAAGGCTTCCTCAAGCAGAGATTTTGCTTGCTGATGGTTGCCAAGGGTACTGTGCACTTGGCTTATATTGTTAATGATATTGCCAATGAGCCTTCTATCTCCAATTAACTTAGAGGATGTCAAACATTCTTCCCAAATCTTCAGTGCTTTCTCAAAATCACCTTTCTGATAGTAAATAAAAGCCAGATTACTATACGTTACAATATTGCCATCATAAAAGCCCGACTCCTTATTCATATTGAATGCCGCTTCAAAACAATTCTGTGCTTTTTCAAAGTCACCCCAACCAAGGTAAAGTTGACCTATATTATTCAAAATATTTGCTTCATCGGTTTTATTACCTATACTTTGGGCGATTGTCAGGGCTTCTTCAAGCTGGGCAAGTGCTAGCTTTCTGTCGCCCAAAATATAGGAAATTCGAGCAAGACGGTTTAAACTCTTTGTTTCCGCCTGTTTGTCGTTTGTTTGAAGGCTAAATGCTCTTGCTTTTTTAAGATATGTTAATGCCATATCGTAATCCGATATATCGAAGAGTAAAGTTATCAATTGGTCAATTATACTCTTTTGCAGGTTTGTGTTTACGGGGTCAATTTGCCTAAGTTGGTTTTGCAGATTTTCAATTTCTCTCTTCTTTTGTTCATAAGTACTGCCTCCAAATGAGCTAATCTCAGGAGATGCATTAATCCAGAGATCTTGCAATATGGTTTTCGGCTTGACTTCAAAGCTAAGTTCCATTGTTCGAAGCGACCATAAATCCGGGATTTTTTCAGGTATTAATTTAATGTTTTCTTCAAACAAGAAACACAACAGCACCAAACTGTTGTGGGCAAAATAGTCACGACGCTGGTTAATTGCCATACAGAGGGATTCATAATCCGGTTCAAACAATCTGTCAAAATCGGGAATCATAATCCAGGAATGTTTATGTTTATTGACTTCATCCATGAATAGCCTGTAGTCTTTCCTGTAAATCTCAAATCCCGCGACTGCTTGTTTTGGGTGTTTTTCCTGAAGCCAAGTTCTGATTTTCAAAAAAACATCCGTATGGTTCTGCCCGATTATGATAAAACGAAACCCATCCCGTTTTAGAACTTTTTCAAGCAATTGCAGTTGCTCTTTATGGGCTTCATCAGGAAACATGGTGTTTGTATAGTTTGGAGCGTTCAAGCAATGGATTCACACATTTGTAGGTGCCATCGTTGTATTCAAAAATCACTTCTTTTTCAAGCAGCACCTGTATTTGACTATCGAAGCCAATAGGATGTCCGGCATCCAAATCACCTTTCAACTTTTTCAGCAATTCGAAATCTTCTGGCTCCAAATATCGAGCTATATCATTACCTAACTTTTCAATAGCAACCTCCATATTGGTATGGGTAATTTTGCCGAAGGATTCATCTGCTTGCCAATTGGCGTGCTCAATAATTCTTAGCAGTTGTCGAGGTGAACCGCCACTGTACGCAATAGCTAAATCTATTGTTGAGATGTCGTCAAAAAGACATGCATCTACCCTTTTGGTTATAAATTCACGCAGTTTTTTCAAAGCCGGCTTCACAAATTGCCCATTGCGCTCTTTCACTTTTATGAAAGGAAAAGTAATGATCTCACTAAAATTTTTGATGCGTTGCTCCTCTTTCATCAGTTCAATTGGCAATGTGAAAATGGTGTTAGCCTTTATTTGGCGGATGCGGTTAGATTCTTCCAGAATGATCTTGCGGCGGGTATCAGCACTCATAGTTTTTTCGAGACCATCAACAATAAAAAGGATTTCCTGCGCTATTTTCTGCTTTCGCATTTGTGTTGAGGCCTGTTCAATAAAGGTGTTGAATTTCAAGGAAAAATCCAAAAAGCGGTTTTTGAAGTTGGTACGAATGGTCTCAGCACGTTCACGACTGCCTGAAAGACCCATTTTTATTCTGGCAGTCAGGCCAAGCATTTTGGCAAATAGTCCTACGATTGTAGCTTCGCCACCCACTTCAATTTCAGCACTGCCTTCTGCTTTCAATGAAGAGTTGATTTCTTTAACCCGCTCCTCAAACCATTTTTGCATGGAGTCAAGAATTCCTTTGTCAAGTTTCAGTTTTTGTTCAGAAGCCATGTTAAGCAGCTTTTCTAGTTGGAAGATCAAAACGTCCATGTATTGCACGTTGTCCATGTCAAGCTCCTCATCTACGTTACAGGTAACTACAAAAAAACATTCGGGCGAATGAAGCAGCTTAGCGTACTTGGCAAGCTCTGAGGTTTTACCAGAACCCCGCATCCCGGCAAGGAAAAGCATGGTTTTATTGTAGGGGTTAGCCTGGTAGTCAAAAGAATGCCGACAGTCCTCACTTGTCGAAACACTCAGTATTTTCATCACTTTACGTTCCTGAAAGTCTCCCCGTAAATCTTTGAAATCAACATAAAAGGGATGTTCGGGAGTTACTGGCATAAATTTATTAACGGCAGCATCAATTTCGGTAAGTCTGGTGGCTTTTTTCATATTACTGGTTTGAAAACTTAACAAAAATAGCATATTTTATTTCTTTAGCAATGTGTATTTTAAGGTTCATTTTGATCCAATGGCTATTCCATCTTCTAATGAATTCTTGTCGGGCTTCAAGTTGAGTATACAATCACTACTTCTATTTATATTCTATTTCAAGAACTTAGACTTTAATAAAACCACTCGTTTGCAATTCTATACGGCTATTTCTTCTATTAAAATCGGTAATTATTGTTTCATCTAAAAGCCTGAGAAGCTTCAACTTTAGATTATTCAATGGTTTAATCTCAAAACCCTCATGCACCAATTCGCAATTGTGCCAGATAGCTTTAGGACTA
>JAGYLD010000087.1 GCA_018401355.1 Bacteroidales bacterium | reverse complement strand
CTATGTATTTCCCAAACTCATCGTAATCGATATGGGAAGATCCCTGGTGGGAATCGGAAGAAATGAATATAAAACGTGGTTTAAATGCCCGTTTATCATTATTTCTTGCGACCACTCCTTTGTTGAGCAACAAGGTACAAAGCATCACATTGGCAAGGTAATTCACCAGGAACATCTCATCCTGACCGGACTCCGATTTCCTGGATCCCGGCAGAGCGACGCCGGCATTTAATATAGTAACATCCGGATGGATGCCATCCTGAACCAAACCTCCGACAAAGTCATGGATCGTATCAATCTTGCTGAGATCCAGGTACCGTGCCTCAACATCATCAGAGCCGCTGCGCTCTTTGACCCTTGCTTCGGTCTCTTTCAACAAACGGCGGTTTCCCATAATCACCTTTGCCCCTCTTTTGGCCATTTCCAACGATAAAGCAAAGCCCAGTCCTGAATTGGTACCTGTAATAAGGCATGTTTTACCGTCAAACCGGTCTGTTTCCTTCAGCCTGTCTGCATATTCCTGTTTCCTGAAAAGGTCCCAGAACCCCGCCATGGCAGCAACAACAGGGTTATCGAATCTTCCGTGCGACATAATACTTCATTTATAATTTCCTGCAAAATACAAAATGATATCGAACATTCCTGAATTTAATAATAAAACCGATATTATAAGATAAATCTATATTGTGATATATAATATCTATTTGACTTATATTTTGATGTTTTATATTTTTGCACTTAATTAATTGAACGAATTATTAACCCCGTGAATTTGTGCTTCTGTGTGTTATTTAATCGCAGAGCATAGAAGACACCAAGAAAAATTACTATTATGAACACAATTGGATTAAACAAGGAAAAATCAAACGAACTGGCAAAATCATTGAATGACCTCCTGGCAAATTACCAGGTATTTTATACGAATGTCAGGGGATTCCACTGGAATGTCAAAGGTGAGAAGTTTTTTGAATTGCACACTAAATTTGAAGAATTGTACGATGACCTTATCATCAAAATTGATGAGATCGCAGAAAGGATCCTGACTCTGGGGCATCATCCTGAATACCGCTACAGTGCATATAACGAAGTTTCCGAGATAAAGGAAGCAGCACAAACAAGTGACGGGATCAGGGATGTTGAGAGCATCCTGGAAAGTCTTCAGGTCCTGATAAAAAAGCAACGTGTAATACTTGACCACTCCGGCGATGCCAACGACGAAGGCACCAACAGCCTGATGAGCGATTATATCCGCGAGCAGGAAAAGCTGGTTTGGATGTACTCGGCATTCCTGAACAAATAAATTATTCCAACACTGAATAGGTTGGTATAATCATAACAACAAAAAGCCCGCTGTTTTCTGGCGGGCTTTTTTTCAACAATTCGTTATTACAAAGAATTCAAATCGAAGGATAATACAGTTCCGCTGTTTTGCATGGCCTCAATATCGTTGTATCTTCCGAAACTGTTCTTTCCACTGTCGAGGCTGGGCATCCAGAACAATTTGTTGGTAAATGGATCCACCGTATAGGAAGGGTTTTCCTTGCTGAATTTCATCGGAATGAAGCCTTTGATCCCGCCATCCAGCTTTGATACGACAGCCAGTCCAACACCACCTTGTTCCTTATCATCAGTCATCAGAAGGACATATTTTTTTGTTGCTTTGGAGTTCCTGAAGCGTTTTGATATGGCATTGATATTGCCCTGGATATCCATTGCATTCAGAACGCCCATGGCTGCCATTTCCTGCATTTCCTCATTCATTAACTGCTTGGCTTCATCCATGTTTTGTTCATATTCCGCCACATTTTCCCTGTATTCGACCAGATCACGGTCGACCCCCTTTTGTTCCTCATAGAGTCTGTCGGCTTCATGCATGCCTTCCCTGGCAGTGTTATCCAGTTCATCCACTGCAGCAACAGCTGCATATGAAGCGGCAACCTGTGCCAGTCCTCCCAATACCTTAAAAGTTGCTCCCAGGACATTTCCCGATACGTTCAGAAAACCCTGACCAGGAGCCTGATAATACTGTTGATACAAGATATTCCCATCCCAGTCGAATTTCACCAGGTTTTGTGCTGCATACAATACAAGCCCGTCTTCAAACACATCCAAACCTTCTGCAACATCACCGCCTTTAAGCTTGATCTTCTCATCATGAAAAGCTTTCATTTCCAGTGAGTTCCTGTCAAATTCAAAAATCTTGCTACTCGATGAATTGAAAAAATAAACCAAATTATTTTTACTGGTCGAAAGCAGAAAATCATCACCACCCGCTTTCAGTTCCTTTTCTGCAACAAACTCCTGACTTTCGTACTTATAAATATTTGCTTCCTGTCGTGAAGAAAACAACAATCCGCCATTGACCTCTTCAAAGGTATAGGGTCCTGAAGAGATTTTCAGTGATTTATTCAGGATCAGACTTCCGTCTTCGATATTCAGGATATTAAAATAATGGGCATCATTCATGTATGATTTCGTGATGAACACAATGCCTTGTTCACAATACTGAGACTGCACAAATCCACCTTTGAATTCCGTCCCTTTATCGCCCCACAAAGTCTCACCCGTTTTGTAATCCACCAGGTTCAGTTTGTGCTTTTTCATTGCATTGTCGTCACTTGAGGGTATAAGTATCATCCCCTTTTCATCGAAGATCAGGTTACGGACAGGTCCGGTCACTTTAACAGGTTTTTCCCAGCTTAAGGACCCGTCTTTGGCGCTATGGCAAGTCATATATCCTCCGCTGAAAACGTACAGGTTTTCTCCGCTTTTGTCAGGGAACATTCTGGAATACGCTACTGTAGCTGCTTTGAAGAACCCCTTCTGGTCACCAAACATGGAAGGGTATTCGATATCCCAGGATTTTTCTCCCTGTGCATCAATATGCATGAGCCTGTCGTGAACCGCCAGGAAAACCCCTCCTTTATTATCTCCGACGGGATCGCACATCAACCCCTTTTCTTCCTCATTTTCCTCCACGGTAATGAAACCACCGCCAATTTCAACATCTTTATCGAGGTCCATATCCTGTTTCCAAAGTAGTTCTCCGCTGTTCAGGCTGACCATCCAAAACTGTTCACGGTCATCCATCTGGGTATATACCAGGAAATTATTTCCTGCGCGTACGGGATAGAATGCCTCGATATTTTCCATTCCCAGGTTACCGGAATTACATAGTACATTACCATTCTCAGGATCCAGCACCAGCAATTCCTTCTCATCGATGAAATAATAGATATAAGGCGTATTGGGCAGGATTTCAAATACGCCGTGATTAAAGTTTATACTCCAGAGAACATCTCCGGAATAGGGATCCAGGGCAACAGTGCCATCATCCTTTGTGCCACAAATCAGATTTCCGTTGGGTGCAAACTTATTCCAGAGGATCCTGGATCCGGTTTTGGATTGCCATGTTGGCTCCATTTGAGCTTTTGCAGTGTAGCTGGCAAGAAGCAGGAATGCAAAGATACATAATAGATTTTTCATCATCAAACTCCTAGTTTGTTAGTTAGTAATAAGTTATGGGTTAGATTGATCGAAAGATCCGGCTTTACCTGAAAGGTTTTTTAGAAAAGGCAAAGTAACGGGTTATTATTCCGGAAAGAAAGGAAATCTATTATTTTTTTTAACAGGACATTAATGGGCAATGTCGAATATCGAATCACATGCCTCCTCCCTCATCACCTTCCATATCGCCTATAACTGGTTTTTCCTTATAATTGTTGAGCCGGTAGCTCAAAGTAAGCGAAACTACCCTTGATTCTCTTTCCCGGTAATTATAAGTGTAAAAACCTTGTCCATATCTGTAAGATTCACTGTTTCTGGAGGCAAGGATGTCGGAAATTTTCAATGTCACGCTAAGGGATTTGTCAAGGAATTCTTGTTTTGCTGTAAAATCCATGTAATAAGAACCTTCTGATTCTCCCTGGGCAGTTACTGTCGGACTGTCATAGGCTGCATTCAATTGAAAGCGGGTTTGTGTCGGCAGGTTGAAAGATGTAATAAGCCTTCCGTCATAGTTGTTGCTCGTCCTGACATCTTTTGTGTCTCCTGTAAGATCTTCAATCTGATAATAATAATAGGTTCCGGATAAGTTGACATTAAACCATTTCGTCACATCATAAACAAAAGATGATTCAACACCGATGGCCTGGTCATCGTTCAGGTTCTGAAACGTGTTGATGAGGAAACCTTCAGCGGCATCGTAGTATTGAATTCTGGTAATATTATTTTTTGTGTTGCGGTAATAGGTTTCAATGTTAAAGTTACCGGCCTTAAGCGTCCTCAGATAACCGATTTCATAAGAATCAGTGTATTCGGGCAATAAATCGGGGTTACCAATCCTACGGGTGTTTTCATCAACATAGGTCACAAAGGGTTCAAGGTAATATCCCCGTGGCCGGTCGATCCTGCGGCTATAGCTGGCCATGAACTGGTTCATTTCATTTACCCTCCTGGAAACATGTATAGAAGGGAAATAATCAAACCTGTCAACCAGTGACCGGTCGTTCGTGTTTAATACTTTTATTTCCCGGTATGTATATTCACCACGTAACCCGATCTGATATTCCAATCCCTTGAATTCATGCCTGAATATACCATAAACTGCATTAATGGTTCTGTTGAAGGTTGTCATCTTGGAATATATATCGTCACGTACCCAGTCGTTAATGGTGTAATCGTAATTATCAAGATAATAGCTTTCTTCATCATCATTCATTCGCAGGTGATATCCGGCTTCAAATTTTCCGTTATCCCACAATGGTTTTGAATAATCGGTTTCTATCCTGAAACGGCTTGAGGGTCCTTCCTCTATTGACCTGAGCAGATTTGGATTCTGTGCGATCTCATTCCAGAAGGGATCCGTGTCTTTTTCTACTTTGTTTTGCTTTTGTGAGCCATCCCTTGATGAATAAAAGGTAAATACCCTCAGCTCGTGACCTTTCTGATTAAATTTTTGAATAATGCTGGCATTCAGACCATAATAATACCTGTCCCATTCGAACTCGTTGTCATCAATAAAATACCTGTCCTGGGTTCCCGGGATGGTATAATCATGGATCTTCCGGGTTCTTTCCCAGCCAAATCCACCAGTACCGTATTCTCCTCCCAAAGAAAGAATGGTTTTATCTCCGAGATAATAATCAATGCCTCCTTTGAAATTTACCCCATTCCTTTTCCACACCTGATCGGAAATGCTTTTCCTGAATTCCGTCGTATCTGCATTGTATGTTTCCCTGTATTCCCTTCCGTCTGAATAAAACTTCCGGTCGCTCCAGTCGATTCCACCGTAAATGTTAAAATTTCCTGTCTTATAGTTCAGATATAGATCTGCAGCATATTTATCTCCAGTGGCCGCAGTAACATCTACCACACCACTTAAGCCTTTCAGGCGATTTTTCTTAAGGTTGATATTGATGATCCCTGATGTGCCATCCGGATCATATTTTACAGATGGATTGGTGATGACTTCAATGTTTTCAATGGTATTCGCGGGTATTTGCTGCAGTGCCTCACTGCCATCCAGCACGCTGGGTTTACCATCGATGAATACTTTGAAATTGGAACTGCCACGCAGAGTTACATTGCCTTCAATGTCTACTCTAACAGAAGGGGACTTTTCCAGGACTTCTGCTGCAGAAACACCGGTATTGGATATATCCTGGCTTACGTTGATTACCTTTCGGTCAAGCTTGTATTCTGTGTAGCTTTTGTTTGCAACAACATTAGCGGCTTCAAGTAAAATGGCAGTAGGTTCAACCTGGATCTTGCCCAGTTCCACTTTTCTATCCTGACGGGAAACATCGATATTTTTAATAACTTTGGTTTGATAACCAATATATTGTATGATCAGGTAATAGTTTCCATCAGGAATGCTGTTAAGTTCAAATTCCCCGTTATCACCGGTCATAACACCGGTGATAAGTGTTGAATCAGAAGAATTATATAAAGCAACATTGGCGTAACTCAGTGGTTTTGTATTTGCAGAATCCACCAAAGCACCCGTTAACTTGCCACCAGGTATTTCCAGTTCACCAGATGCTATAGAAGAATTAGCAATTACACTTGCAGTAATAAATAGAATAATGTATCTCAGTGCTTTCATTGATAGAACAAACAGCAAAGGTATTGCAAATGTTCAGAAAAGCGGGGGTTTCATTCGACATTCTACATTTTTCATTTTTCATTGGCTCTTCATTCGCCATCATTGTGTTGTATGTCAATCATCACATCATACATCCTTCAATCGCACATCCAAATGGACAATGTAGAATGATTCAGAGCATCGCCTCCGCTTCCTTCAGAATCTTCTTTTTACGCCTGTTTGAAATGTGCAGCTCAGCCAGCAAGCTATGAGTTTCAGCAATCTCCCGGCACAGAACAATTCCCTTATCGAGTAGAATTTGTTTTTCTTTCTTCTGCAATGATTTCAGGCTTGTGATGGGATGAAAACCCGATCGGTCTATCCAGTCCTTCAGGCTGTTGCCCACAGGATGATCCCATCCGATAAGTTTCATACCGCTGCATTCACCAAATTGGATGGCATCTGAGGTGAACCTTGTGTTCGTTATCAGGAGTGGTTCAAATATTTCGTTTCCAACAGCATCGTTCTTTTTCCTTTCTGCCCGGATATCCTCAAAGCGGGAGTGAGTGTAAAGGCTGATCTTTACATCATTTTTCCGGCTTTCAACATGGTGAAATTTACATTCCACCATCACAACCTTACCGGGTTTTTCAGCTACAACATCCACTTCATGGGTTACGCATCTTCCATTTATCAACTGGCCGGTCTTCACGATATATCCTTCAAACTCCAGTAGTCTGGCCACGAAATGCTCAAAAGGATAGCCCGACGGACCGAACTGGAATATGGCCTTTTTCAGGCGAAAACGGCCGGCAGCGCGGTTAGACTGCTTTGCCAGGAGGCGGTAGGCGATCTGATAGATCTTACGTGTTGTGATGCCATCGAACAAGGAAGCCCTTACCTCAGCAATGATCTCATCGATTTCTTCTTCTTTCGCACCCGATCGTTGTAGCGATCTTCCAAGCTTTCCTTCATCAAAAGGAACAAGCTCGCCTGTGTTTTTGCGTACCTGTATAGGGATTGTGGACTCTGTCATTGACATTGGAGTTGTAAATTTCGCTGAAAGTTAATGGTTTTATGGAAATTTTTGCGTTAATACTTATTAATCTTCTGATTTTACAAATGCCACAAAGACCCCAAGGCACTAAGAAACACCAAGAATTAGTATTACTTATCAGTATGCCTTGGGGTTTCCTGGCGCCTTGGTGGCGAAATTATTTTTGCACAATATTTGAGATTCCCATTTCCCAAAATCTCTTCATCACCACCTCATTCCCAAACGCAATCCTGTAATTGAAAAGTTCTTCCTGGCTAACCCAGGAATAATCCGATGATTCGCCATTGATATTCAGTTTTCCTTCAACCTCAGCATGAAATATCAAGGTAACAAAATGCAGATCCGATTCTTTATCAGGCAGGTTATCCAGATAAAACAGAAACCGGGCTTTACGGACATCCATCGATGTTTCTTCTTTTATTTCATGGATCAATGCCGCTTCAGCCGTTTCATCATAATCTACTTTTCCCCCGGGCAGGTTCCAGCATCCGGGGCAATACTCCGTGTTGTCCCGTTTAAGCAGCAGGATTTCGTTTTTATCGTTGCAGATAATGGCCCTTACAGCCAGTTGTGGTCTTTTATCCATGTTATTTCAGCTTATAGATCTCGAACCCGGCCATTTTCAGTGTTTCAGGCCACTTGCGAACCGCTTCCCTGTCGTATTCCTGGATGTCATTTTCCAGTTTTTCCCATGAAACGAGGTATGGACTTTGTTTCTTTTCCACATCTTTATCAGGATGGAATTTCCAGCCGCTGAGCAGGCGCTCGGCATTCCACCGGCCATGTTCTATTTCAGCCATGACCTCGATCTCTTTTTTAGAAAAATCAGGGTATTTTATTTCATCGTGTTTTGCTACTTTCCTGATGGCATAATCAACTTTTTGCAATGTCTTTTCAATGTTCCTGATCTGATCCATGTTGGAGTTTTTAATGTCATCGCGCAATTCTTCCCAATCCATCAAAGCCGGATCGGTAACCTTCTTTTGTTTCATTTTCCTGAAATTCTCATGGACCTGTCTGGCAGCTTCTTCAAGCTGTTCATATGTCAACACCGTTGTTTTGTCGGCATTAAAGAATGCACGTAATGTCATGCGATCAAAGGGTAGAATAAAAAGGTTCTTCTTGCCAAACCAAAATTCATTCTGTGAGATCTCTTCGACAGCAAACCCGCTGTTGTCAAGCAATCCTGCTGTAGCACCAAGGCAAAGTGCCAGTTCATATTCAAACAGGCTGATATCGCCACCACCAATGCCCAGCAAACGGATATTTTTGGGTTGTATGCCTTTTTTCAGGATGTCTTCCCAATATTTTAAAGGTTCAAGAGGAGAGAAGTCCTCTCCAACGGTTTTTATGATATCTGTGTAGTTTTTGTTGTCATAGGCAGTACTGCCAGGCATTGCTTTTGGCGCATAGCCCAAAAGGTTGATCCGCCGATTTCCTGTCATTTTTATTTTCGCAACGGTTTCCCCAATGATCCCGGGGATTCCTGTTGAGGTGCCTCCTGAGATCAGTGTTCCCGAATAGTTTTCAAAAGCTTCAAACAAAAGTTTTTTGTAATCTTCCTTATGCTTCATTGAAAGGCTGTTGATGCCTCCGGCGATGATAACAACAGGTCCATTTTTTGCTTTTTTCTTATCAGTACCTTTTTCTTCGATGGTTTTTGAAAGGATCATCAGATCGATCATCTTCACGGCGTAAAGAGATGCGCCGGTAAGAGTCTTGTTGAGGTTCAGGTGGTGGATGGACCGTTTTTCATCATCCAGTTTACTGATCAATACTTTTTGGTTTTCCGCAGAAGTGAGATATAAAGCTTTGGCGTATGCGGACAGGCTTTCCCGGATATTTCCCATGACAAGGTTCAGCCGTCCGATGGTAAAATAGGCCCTGGCCATTTCGATGCCGAGGTTAATGTGATCCTCACATCTTTTGATGGCTTCCTGAAGCATCGGTTCCATGAAACGGATATGTTCTTTTTTACCGGATGCCAGGATCTCATATTCCAGGTGGGATGCCAGGAAGTACGGGTTGTCGTTATCAAGACGGCATGCCTGGTAATACAGGTCCCTGATCCTGTCATGATCTTTATCGTGGAGAGACAAAGCATTGGCCAGCAGGGCCAGGGCATCGGCGCGCTCTTTGTCCTGATCCGGATTTGATGCCTTAATATTCCTGCAGTCCTTTTCAGGTTGGCCGGCTTTAGTAAGACATTCTATACCTTTTTGATGTTCTTTGGAACCTGCCTCCCTGCAACCGGATTTGCAGTAGGCTTGTCCTAATTCTGTCAGAATCCTGATCTTTAGCTTTTTATCCTGTTCCGAAAACGGCTCCAGCAGGTCAATGATCTTCTCCCAGTCCAGTTTTTCCCGGTATATCCTTGAAAGCTGTAGGGCCAGTTTCGGTTTGTTTTTCGGATCCGGTTCGTTTTCCAGGATGGTTTCCAGGTTTTTTTGTTCTTCATCCAGTTTTTCTGCCGGGATGAACGCCTCATAATGATGGGCATACAAGTCGAGGGTTTCCGCAATATGGTTGAACTTCTTGTCGGCGTTTTCCAGCAGCGCCGCTATCTGGAAGATATCCCTTTTAAAATGCTCCGGAACGTTAATGGCGGTTTTATAAAGCCTGTCGTGGCTGATGTCCGACCAGGCATGTTGTAAAAGAGTCCGTATTTGCACTTCTGCCTTTCTTCCTTTTATCTCTTCAGGAATGTCAACACCCAGGATGGAATCTGAATCGATGGAGACAATGAAATGCACCGAAAGGTATCCGAACTCCGAACTTTTCAGGATGGTTTTCTTATCGATGCTTTTTTGTTCATCGATCACAAAGTTTTCTCTGATGAAGCGGCTGATCTTATCCACTTCCGAGAGGGTCGAAGCAATGACCCTGGCACCGCAAAGATCGGTCATCTGCACTAAAGGA
>JAGYLD010000086.1 GCA_018401355.1 Bacteroidales bacterium | reverse complement strand
AAATGGCTTTTTTGGAGGTTGTTGTGGTATCCTTGAAAATAAGATCTTTGTCACGGGATTGCTGCAATACCTCAAGCATGAAAAGAACATCCGGGCTTTACTGAAAAAAAGCAACATGAAAATAATAGAATTGTATGATGGGCCGCTTTTTGATGGTGGAAGTATTTTGTTTGTTTGAAGATCTTTTTCCCCACAGGCACGACAGGCCTTGGGAATATCAGGGGACCCTGTATAGTTAACTGTAACCAAACGCTTTTTCTGCATTTTGGCTAGTTATAGAATGATATATTTAACCAAAAAACATTTTATTAATAACATTTGGCTTAATTAATGATTTTTTAATTAGCCACATTCAAATATTTTTGATATATTTGGCTAATTATAAATTTTTATAACCAGCCAAATTACTTTAAATGATACAAAACATTGTTGGCAGGGATTTTGAATCCGGCATATTCAGAGAGGCTTTGGAATCGCCAAAGCCGGAATTCATAGCAGTTTACGGAAGGAGGAGGATTGGAAAGACATTTTTGATCAGGGAATTTTTTGAATCCGACCTGGATTTTGAAATTACCGGTATCCATAATGGCACCCTTAGCGATCAACTGGAAAATTTTGCAGATGCTTTAGGAGAATCAATTGGTTTGGGGGTTCAGCCAAAAACACCTTCATCCTGGAAAGAGGCTTTCAAACTACTGGAGAATTACCTGGAATCCTTTCCTGGCAGAAAAAAAAGCAAAAAAAGGATCCTGTTCTTTGATGAACTGCCATGGATGAATACCCCCAGATCAAAATTCCTGCAGGCGCTGGAGCATTTCTGGAATACCTACGGCTCAAGAAACAAAGATTTAGTATTAATTGTATGTGGTTCAGCAGCATCCTGGATGATACAAAAGATCATACATGCAAGAGGAGGTTTGCATAACAGGCTCACAAGGCAGATAAGGTTACTGCCATTCAATTTACATGAAACAAAAGCTTTTCTGAGGAAACAGGGCATAACCAATTTAACTGATTATCAGATTGCCCAGCTTTATATGGCCTTTGGTGGGATCCCTTATTACCTGTCACATATCGGCAAAAACAAGAGTGCAGCAGAGATCATTGATGAAGTTTTGTTTTCCGAAAACGGACAGCTCCGGTTTGAGTATGATCAGCTATACCGGTCGCTTTTCAATAAAAGCGAATTTCATATGAAAGTTGTTGAAACCCTGTCATCCAGGAAATCAGGCCTGACGCGGAGCGAATTGCTCAGGAAGGCTGGAATTTCAACCGGTGGAACTGCATCCAAAATTCTTGAAGAGCTCGAAGAATCCGGATTTATTGAAGCATCAGTCCCTTACGGAAAAAAACATTATGATGCCATATACCGTCTGGTTGATGAGTTCACTCTTTTTCACCTGCAATGGATAAAGCCGTTGGGAAAAAGATCTCCGGGAAAAGGGTATTGGATGTCGCGGTTGAATAGCCCCAAAAGAAAATCATGGGAGGGATATGCCTTCGAAAACCTTTGCATGAAGCATATACCTCAGATAAAAATTGTCCTGGGGATTGCTGCCGTTGAAACTGCAGAAGGTCCCTGGAGGTTTACCGGTGACAGGAAGCCTGGAATGAAAGGCGCACAGATTGACCTGCTTATCGACCGGAGGGATGATGTGATCAATTTGTGTGAAATGAAATTTTGTAATGATAAATACATCATCACTGGCAAGTACGCGGCAGAATTAAGAAACAAAATGGAAGTATTTAACCAACAGACAAGTAACCGGAAAAGTATTTTCATTACTATGATCACAACTTTTGGGACAAAGGAAAATATGTATTCCAAAGAATTGAACATCAAGAACCTTTACCTGAAAGCATTTTTCAGGAAAAGGCCATAGACTGGGGCAAGGAAATTATTCTCCATGCCTCATGGCATTCGCTCAGAAAACAGTATTTTCGCAAAAACTTTTAAACCGACCATCATGCTCAGAACACATACATGCGGGGAATTACGTTTAAGCGACCAGGGAAGGAAAGTGACACTCAGCGGCTGGGTGCAGCGTTCACGCGACCTGGGAGGGATGACCTTCGTTGATCTGCGGGACCGTTACGGCATTACCCAGCTTGTCTTCAACATGGAAACCAATGCTGAACTCTGTGAGAGAGCCAGGAAGCTTGGCCGTGAGTTTGTTATTCAGGCCGAAGGTACCGTGGAAGAAAGAAGCAACAAGAATCCCAACATGCCGACAGGAGATGTTGAGATCATCGTCGACAGGTTTGTCATCCTGAACGAGTCAAAGCTTCCTCCATTCACCATTGAAGACGAGACCGACGGCGGTGAAGAGCTGCGCATGAAATACCGTTATCTGGATCTTCGCAGGAATCCTGTCAGGAAAAACCTGGAGCTGCGTCACCGAATGTCGATCGAAACCAGGAAATACCTTGATTCGGTGAACTTTATCGAGATTGAGACACCCTACCTTATCAAATCCACACCGGAAGGCGCCCGCGATTTTGTTGTACCTTCCAGGATGAACCAGGGACAGTTCTATGCCCTCCCGCAGTCGCCGCAAACCTTTAAGCAGCTGCTGATGGTTGCCGGCTACGATCGCTACTATCAGATCGTGAAATGTTTCCGGGATGAAGACCTCCGTGCCGACCGCCAGCCGGAGTTCACCCAGATCGACTGTGAGATGGCTTTCGTTACCCAGGATGATGTGCTGAACACTTTCGAGGGACTGGCAAAGCACCTCTTCAAAGTCATCAAAGGCCTTGAGGTGGAAGATTTTCCCAGGATCAGCTACGACGATGCCATGAAATACTATGGCTCCGATAAGCCGGATATCCGCTTCGGGATGAAGTTCGTCGAGTTGAACGATCTGATAAAAGGCTCGGGATTTAAGGTCTTCGAGGATGCAGAACTGGTAGCAGGCATTAACGCTGAAGGTTGCGGCGAATATTCCAGGAAACAGCTGGATGCCCTGACCGATTTTGTCAAGAAACCACAAGTAGGTGCCAAAGGTCTGGTATATGTAAAATATAACCCGGATGGAAGTTTTAAATCTTCTGTCGATAAATTTTTTGATCAGGATGCACTGAAAAAATGGGCAGATGCCTTCAATGCAAAACCAGGCGATTTGATGCTTATCCTTGCAGGAGATATAATTGCTACACGAACAGCCCTGAACGTTTTGCGAATAGAGATGGGTAACCGTCTGGGATTACGTGACCCCAACGTTTATAAACCTTTATGGGTTGTCGATTTCCCCCTCCTGGAATGGGATGAGGAAACACGGCGTTTTTATGCCATGCACCATCCTTTCACTTCCCCGAAAACGGAAGACATACCGTTGCTTGATACCGATCCCGGAAAGGTCAGGGCCAATGCCTACGATATGGTCATCAACGGCGTTGAGATAGGAGGCGGTTCCATCCGTATCCATAACCGTGAACTTCAAAAGAAGATGTTCAGCGTACTGGGCTTCAGCGATGAAGAAGCCCAGGATCAGTTCGGTTTCCTGATGAATGCCTTTGAATACGGCGCTCCACCACACGGAGGCATCGCTTATGGTTTCGACCGCTGGACGGCAGTCTTCGGCGGACAGGAATCCATCCGTGACTTCATCGCCTTCCCGAAAAACAACGCGGGTAGGGATGTGATGATCGATTCACCCTCCAGGATCAGTGAGGAACAACTGAAGGAGTTGGGGATTCGGTTAGTGGATAAAAGGGGAAATAAGGATCAGTAGTAAATTAACTATTCCAATTTTTGTGATCACAAATTATCCTTTCATTCAGAAGGGGTGAATATATTATATGTGAATCTTTAATAGATTTATTCATTATCCAAAATATTTCTATATTTGAAAGAAATCAATTAACAGTAAAAAATTATGGGATATAAAAACCTTGATGTCAACATTTCTGATGGCATAGCCCTGGTAAAAGTAAACCGGCCAGAGGCATTAAATGCGTTGAATACCAATTTCTTTCATGAAATGGATGATGTAATTGCCAGCGTTTCCAAAAATCCTGAAGTAAGTGTGATGATCATCACCGGCGTTGGAAAGGCATTTGTCGCAGGAGCAGATATTTCCGAGATGGTAGATAAAACACCTGACGAAGGATCTGCATTTTCCAGGTTGGGGCAAAATACTTTCCGTAGTCTTGAACTCATGGACATACCGGTTATTGCCGCCATCAATGGTTTTGCGTTGGGTGGAGGCCTTGAACTCGCCATGGGTTGTGATTTCAGGATTGCAAGCGCCAAGGCAAAGTTTGGACAACCAGAGGTTAATCTTGGAATGATTCCTGGATATGCTGGGACACAGCGCCTTCCAAGGCTTGTGGGACTGGCGGATGCATTGTATCTTCTTCTTACAGGTGAGATGATCGATGCACAGGATGCATTGAGAATTGGTCTTGTACAAAGGGTTGTTGAACCAGATGATGTTATGGAAGAAGCTATGAGGCTGGCCGGGATCATCAAATCCAAAGGCCCAAAAGCTGTTAAAAAAGTAAAATATGTAGCCAGGAAGGGATACCTTTCATCTTTTGAAGAAGGATGTGAGCTTGAAGCTGAATATTTTGGCACTCAGTTCAAGGACGAAGGAGAAGAAGGGATGCGCGCTTTCCTGGAAAAAAGAAAACCAAACTGGTAAGAATTTAATATCCAAAACCACATTTAATAACAACCATTTATGAATTACGAAGATAGATTACAAAATGTTACTGTACTCGGTGCGGCAGGGAAAATGGGCAGTGGTATACTGCTACTTACAGCGCTTGAGATGGCTGACCTGATGCTGCAACCGGAGAACAGCTCAAAGAAATTCATTCTCAATGCCATGGATGTTTCCGTGGATGGACTGAAAGGCGTTATGAAGTACATGCGCAGCCAGGTGCTGAAAGTTGCTGAGAAGAAAACAGTCGTCCTGAGAAAAATTTATGCAAACAGGGAAGACCTGATTGAAAATGCCGATATTGTGCAGGCATACATCGATGACGTCCTCAGCCTTGTGCATCCTACAACAAGACTGGAATCGGCTTATGAGTCCAGCCTTATTTTTGAAGCGGTAAGTGAGAATAAGGACCTGAAGGTGAAGATCTTCAAGCAGATCGACCAGAACAATCCCAACAAACCCTGGTATTTTACCAATACCTCCTCGGTTCCTATCCATGTTATGGATGAAGAAGCCGGACTTGAAGGGCGCATCCTGGGATTCCATTTTTATAATCCACCTGCGGTGCAAAAACTTGTTGAATTGATCGTTACAAATAGGACTTTGCCGGAAGCTAAGGAATTTGCTTTAGAATATGCGAAAAAACTCAGGAAGGTTGTTGTTCCTTCTAATGACAAAGCAGGATTTATTGGCAACGGACATTTTATGAGGGATGCATTGCATGGTATTAAGGAAGCTGAAAGGCTTGCGCAGGATATGCCATATGTTACTGCTGTTTATGTTGTGAATAAAGCTACACAAGACCTGCTGGTCAGGCCAATGGGTATTTTCCAGCTTATTGACTATGTTGGAATAGATGTTGTAAGGTTTATTCTTAATGTGATGAATCCTTTTTATCCTGATGAGGAATTGCATAGTCCTTTATTGGATATGTATTTCGAGCAGGGAGTGAAAGGTGGACAAAACCCCAATGGTTCACAAAAAGATGGATTTTTTAAATATGAAAAAGGCAAGATCGCAGCTGTATATGGTCCTTATGTCAAAAAATACATCCCAGTGGATGAGATCCAGGAAAGCATTGACGACAGGTTTGGTGATCTGCCTGAAAACATTATTCCATGGAAGTCGGTGATCAGGATGAAAGACAGAAACGAAGTTCTGCAAAAGCTTTTTGATGAGCTGAAATCCATGGAAGATTTGGGTGCACAACTGGCTGTTACTTATGGAAAACGCTCTGATGCGATTGGCAGAAAGCTGGTAACCGACAAGGTTGCCCACAACGAAGATGACGTGAATACAGTTCTGCTGACAGGATTTTTCCACGCTTATGGTCCAATAAACAATTATTTCGAATAAAAAAATCAAACTTATGATACCAAGAAAAAAAGTATATATGGCGGCTGGTTATAACACCGTTTCATTGGGAACGGGCCGCAGCGAGTTCAATCCCAAGAAGCCCCGCCCGGGCCTTGAGCATTATATTAAAGAAGCAGGTACTGAAACACTAAAGATTATTGGCGGACCTGAAAATGTTGATGAAGGTGTTATTGGTAATTTCATGGCACCACGGTTCAACAAGCAGGGAAACATGCCCGGATTTATCCCCTATATAGACGAAGGACTTCAGTGGAAGCCTGCCATCAGTGTGGAAGGAGCTTGCGGCTCAGGTGCTTTGGCACTGATGAGTGGTGTGAAGTCTGTTTTGGCTGAAACAGCAGATGTTGTCCTCGCTGTTGGTGTAGAAGTGCAGAATACCATGAAAGCCATTTATGGCGCCGACGTCCTTGCCGGAGCAGGATGGTTCCAGAAAAGAAAGAATGGCCATGCTTATTTTTTCCCGGGCCAGTTCAGCGACCGTGCCGGCGCTTATTATGACAAATATGGTTTTGAAAGAACCAGGAAGGGTTTTGCAAGGTGGTTCAGGAATGCCATGGAAAACGCAAGGCTTTGTCCTACAGCACAGGAATATGAAAATAAAGTAACAGACCCGGAGGCCTTATATCTAAGCAGAGAACCTAATGGGAAATTTTTTGTCGACAACCTGACGGTATTCGATTGCTCAAAAGTTTCCGACGGGGCATCTGCTCTGATCATCGCGTCAGAAGAAGGCCTGGAAAGATGTGGCATCGACAAGAAGGATGCAGTGGAAGTGGTCAGCTTTGCACAAGTAGAACGAAACATCACCAATGACCCTCCGGATCTGACGGAGCTCACAACCATCAAAAAGGCAGTTCATCAGGCCCTTGACAGTGCCGGACTGACCATCGACCAGTTGGGTACCATAGAAACACACGATTGTTTTAGTATTGCTGGCATCCTGGCTATGGAAGCCCTGGGATTTGCAAAACCAGGAGAAGGTGCTGACTTTGTAGCTGAAGGTCATACGGCAAGAGATGGAAAGATTCCTGTGAATACCACCGGAGGACTCATTGGCTGGGGACATCCGACTGGAGCCACAGGAGTGCACCAGGCAGTGACCATCCTGGAACAACTCACGGGAAAAGCCGGAGCTGCACAAATAGAAATTAGCCCGGGTAAACCATACGGAATGACTATCAACATGGGTGGGGATGATGTGACCGTAGTTTGCATTATCTACAAAAGAGGATAGAACCCCCTTCATCCTGTTATCCCAAATACCCTTTCAATAAATTGATGAGGGATTACGCATCCTTTGCATCGTAAATTGTATCTCTTATTTCAGGGATTTGTTGAGATTCTTTGCTGTGAATAATTAACAAATCCAATGTTTGGTTGTTAGTAGTTTACCATTTATATGTATTAGTTCTAAATAAATTATTTGCTATGAAAAAGATACTCTTTACAGCTCTTATCCTGATGTTTCTTACAACCTCTGTGATGGTTTCCCAGGAAACAGTGTTCAACACCAATCCTGTTGTAAAAGAGGCTGTGTTTTTTGATAAAACCCCTCCTTTAAGGAATATGAAAATTGTGCTTCCCGGAGAACGTGACAGAAGCTGGAAGGACAATATCATCCAGAATGAAGAAAGGGATGAACAAGAAATGTACAGGAATTTTGTACAGCCCGAAGCTGACCTGGTGCAGCAAACAGAAATGGGCACCAGGTCTGTTAGAGGCCCCATTTATAATTTCAATGGTGTAGGCAGGCTAACGCCTTTGTCACCACCGGATACGGATGGAGATGTAGGCCCCAACCATTACTTCCAGATGGTCAATGTTTCTTTTGCCATATGGGACAAGCAGGGGAACCTGGTATACGGGCCGGTGGATAACAGCACGTTGTGGGACGGCTTTGTAGGCCCATGGACCGGAACCAACGATGGCGACCCGGTTGTTATATACGATGAACTGGAAGACCGTTGGGTAGCCACACAGTTTGCGGTCAATACCAACAATGGGACCTATTGGGAGCTGATTGCCGTTTCGGAAACGCCGGACCCAACGGGCGCTTATTACCGTTATGCTTTCCAGTACAGCATTTTTAACGACTATCCTAAGTTCAGCAACTGGCCGGATGCCTATTACGCCACATTCAATATGTTTTCAGGATCATATGCCGGCGCTACCATTGTTGCTTTTGAAAAAGATTCAATGCTGGTGGGCAGTCCCAATGCACGCATGGTTGAATTTGGTCCTTATGCGGCCCAGTATGGTGCCAATACGGCGGATTTTGACGGGACAACATTGCCCCCTGCCGGATCACCTCAATGGGTTGTAAACCTCAGAAAATACGGAAGTCAGGCACTGGAAGTTTATAAGTTTACGGTTGATTGGAACAACCCTTCCAGCTCTACTTTTCAGAGCTGGGATGATCTTTCGGTTACGGCTTTCAGCTTTTTTGATCCCAATATCCGGCCTCAGCTTCCTCAGCCAAATTCCAGCCAGCTTCTTGACCCATTGTCAAAATATTCTATGTTTCCTTTGAAATACAGGAACTTTGGCACCCATGAATCCATGACCATCAACCATACCGTGAAGCTGGGCTCAAGGGCAGGGGTTCGCTGGTATGAATTGCGTAAAGATTCCGGTCAGGAACACTGGTATATTTATCAGGAAGGAACCTATGCTCCGAACGATGGCTTAAGCCGATGGATGGCTTCTCTGGCTATGAATGCTGCAGGAGATATTGCATTGGGTTATTCCGTGACCAGTTCGGATGTATATCCAGGTATAAGATATACCGGGAGAGCGGCAAGTACACCTTTGGGTACAATGGATGTTGAGGAAGTAGTCGTAATAGAAGGTTCAGGCTCTCAATCAGGAACTGCACGCTGGGGTGACTACAGCTATATGTCTGTTGATCCTTCTGATGATACGACTTTCTGGTATACCCAGGAATACATACCCGGAACAGCATGGGGTACAAGGATCGTATCATTTGACCTCGGACCGATGCAGCCACCAACAGCCAACGCAGGAGAGGATTCAGATATTTGCAGTGAGGAAGTGTTTTATGGACAGGGAACAGCTACCTCTGCACAATCGGTTGAATGGACAACCCTTGGAGATGGCATCCTTATTGATCCCAATACATTGCAACCATCTTATATTCGCGGACAGCAAGACCAGGAAAATGGGTTCTTTAAACTTGTGTTAACAGCTTATGGTTATGAACCCGGCTGGGAAGATGTCGATACCGTTCATGTGGATATTCTCTTTGATGCAGAAGTCTTTGCGGGCAATGACACCCTTGTATGTGTCAACAATTCCATTGAGCTTTTGCCTGAGGTTGCTAACGTTGATTCACTGATGTGGACTACAGCAGGGGATGGAACATTTAACGATCCCAACCTGGAGAATGCCATTTATACGCCAGGAACGGATGACATTGCAAACGGCTCTGTGGTACTTTCTCTATACGGAAGTTCGACTCCTCCATGTGAAGGAGAAGATAGTGACGATCTGATCCTTACCATTGATGAATGCACCGGACTGGATGAGTTCTTGTCGCAGGAAATGACATTGGAAATCTTCCCCAATCCTTCATCAGGTATCTTCAACCTTAAGGTGAGCAGCATACATGCTGATGAGTTTACCCTGAAGGTGTTGAACATCCATGGACAGCAGATCTTTGGCGGAAAACTTGGATTTGAGAATGGACAATACTCCAATTCCCTCGATTTCACGTATTTTCCGAAAGGAATTTATTATGTGGTTGTGCAGGGCGAAAACAGCAGTGTGACGAAGAGGATTGTTTTTAATTAGAGAAATCTATAAGAATAAACAATTGCAAGATATCCTTCAACATGATCCTTCTATCTCCTCACCACCTTCACCATACATGTTCCAATGCCATCTGTCGACATTGCAATAAGATACACCCCGGAAGCAAGCGTATTGCCTGCATCATCTGTTCCATCCCACGCAAAGGTTCCTTTGCATGGCAGGCTGTAAAATTCTGCCAGGGTGGCTTTACGTTTTCCGCTCAGGTCATAAAC
>JAGYLD010000085.1 GCA_018401355.1 Bacteroidales bacterium | reverse complement strand
TGGTAAAAAACCTAAAATCACTGATTCTATATTTAACAATCTCCCTCACCGGCATGCCAACCACCTTCGAATATACGATTAGAAACGCTACCGAGCCCAGAATATAGCTGGCATTTGTCGCCATCACAGCGCCCATGGCCCCGTAAAGCGGTATCCACCAGTAATTTAATATAACATTTAACACCAATGAAGGTGCAAATACGTAAATGGCAATTTCCGGCTTTCCAATCCCGGACAAACGGCTTCCGATGATCCTGAAAACACTGAAAAACAAAATTCCTGGAAGGATATACTGTAGCAATGGTATACTGGGGATAAATTCCCTGCCCCAAATCAAAGGTACCAGCACTGGAGCCAGCAGGAACAATACAATGGAGGAAAGCAGAGCTGCCAGGAAAGAAAGTCTCAGAAGCCTGGCTGTCGTTTCACTCATCAATTTCTGATCCCTGGTGTTGGCCGTGCGGCTCATCAAAACGATACCCACGGCCAGCGGCAACTGCCACAGTACCTCACCAATGGAAACACCCAGGGAATAATATCCAACCTCTTTAGAGGCAGTCAAACTTTCCAGGATCAATATGTCGATGCGGTAATTTAATTGAATGATAAAGAAAGCCATGGCAAAGACAATACCTTTTCCCACCAGCCTTTTGATCATGGGCATATCGAACCGGATCTTCAGGGGATGTTCCCTGCCAACAGTTAACAATGCCCAGGATGAAACCAGGACATAAGCCAGCATTAACGAAAATAAGGCTCCCGGCACTTTCCACTTTAACAATAACACAAAAAGCAGCACAAACAAAAGGTCAAACACAACCGGCATCCACCTGATGATGTTGGCCCGGCGTATCTGTTCCTTTCCCAGGAAAATACCACCGGAAAATAAGGCGGACAAATGCGCCGGAATGATAATCATCACCATCAGTATTATCGGTATTGTATGTTCTTCCTTTCCCAGGATGAGAAATGCTGTACCGGAAACAAGCATCCCTGCCATCGACGACATCAGAAGAATTGCCAAAATGGCCGAAACAATGCGCGAAGTATTTTCCTTTTCCTGTCCAATATGATAAATTGCCGAAGCCCTTATACCAAGCTGCACCAGACTGATCACGATCATAGGCACCACCATGATGACTGTATAAATTCCAAAACCCTCCGGACCCAATTGTCTCGAAAGAATAATATTCACCGCCAACGCACTGGCTATGGCAACAATATTGCTGCTCATAACGCTCATGATATCGGTAAAAAGGCCTTTACGAGCCATAAAAGGGGTTTTGGCAAAAATACCGAATTAATTCGCAATTCTCAATGATTTCCCGCAGAGGATAATTGCAAATTTATCCCGTTCTTTGCACTGACAATACAACAACCATGCTTTTCAACTCCCTGGAGTACCTGATCTTCTTCCCCGTTGTGGTGGCGTTGTATTATGCCATCAACCACAAATGGAGATGGCTGTTGCTGCTGGCTGCCAGCTACTTCTTCTATATGTCGTGGAAAGCAGAGTATGTGATCCTTATCATGGCCTCTACCATCGTGGATTATTATGCAGGATTGCAGATGGGGAAAGCCGGCTCCAGGAAAAAGAAAAAGCCCTACCTGGTCCTTAGCATCATTGTAAACCTTGGAATACTGGCCGGGTTTAAATATTTCAACTTCTTCAGCGAGAACATGAATGTTCTTTTCGGTGACCTGAACATTTTTTACAGGATCCCTGAATTAAAAATTTTGCTTCCGGTAGGAATCTCCTTTTATACTTTCCAAACCCTCAGCTACTCCATCGACGTTTACCGTGGTCTTACCAAGCCGGAGAAACACCTGGGAAGATTTGCCCTGTATGTCTCCTATTTCCCCCAACTGGTGGCCGGTCCCATCGAACGCTCATACAACCTGCTGCCTCAGCTTCAAGAGAAAAAAACCTTTAACCCCCAAAACCTCATCAGCGGCTCCAAGCTCATGCTCTGGGGCTTCTTCAAAAAGATTGTGATCGCTGACCGGATAGGTATCTATGTTTCAAGTATATATGCCAACCCCGGCGAACATACAGGACTGCCGGTCATGCTGGCTACTACTCTTTTTGCTTTTCAGCTGTATTGCGATTTTTCTGCCTATACGGATATTGCACGTGGTACAGCCCGCCTCATGGGCATCGACCTGATGAGAAACTTTAACCGGCCACTGATCGCAAGATCACTCACAGACTTCTGGAACCGCTGGCATATCTCGCTGACAACATGGTTCCGGGACTACCTGTATTTTTCATTGCCCGATAAAGTCGGTAAAAAGGTCCGTGTGTGGAGACTCCAGGTAAACATTATCATCACTTTCCTGCTGATGGGTTTGTGGCATGGGGCGAACTGGACATTCCTCTTCTTCGGGCTTATCCATGGAGTTTTGCTTGTTTTGGATGATCTGACCAGGGAATCCAGGAAGGCATTTTTCCAAAACATCGGATTAACCAGGATACCATATTTGCTCAACTCTCTAAGCATCCTGGTAACGTTTACCATCCTGGTATTTTCTGTATATTTCTTCAGGGCAGCATCCATCCAGGAAAGCTTTATCATGATAAAAAACTCATTCATTTTCGATGATTTCAGGCAGTCTCTTTTTGACATCCTGAAAGACAATGAGATCATGTTTGCCATCCTGCAGATCACATTGTTGCTTTGGGCAGAATGGTACCATGCCAGGAAAAACCTGGTGAAAGTGATCGCAGCAAAGCCCATCTGGCTGCGCTGGTCAATATATATCGGATTTATTTTTTATGTGCTGATCTTTGGGATCATCAACCGTCAGCAGGAATTTATTTATTTTCAGTTCTGATGCACAGACGATTTTACATACGGGTTCTGACCTTTATCATGGTTCTGGTTGCAGCCAACATCCTGCTGGATCAGGTTTATAAAAATTTTGTGGTGCACAACATCCTGAATAATTCCAAAGACGAGGATTTCCTGGAATATGACGATACCCTGACCTATCTTTCCATGGGCAACTCCCATAACACCGTCAATACCTACATCCTGGAAAATAGTTATAATTATTTCAGTCCGGCCGAGAATTTTGTACAAACATATTACAAGCTAAAGTACATCCTGGAAGAAACGGGAAAGAAACCCGAAAACCTGATACTTTTTACGGATCTTTCTGCCTTCGGTCCGCGTGCAGGCAACTATTTTGAACACAACTCCTATTGGGTAAAGTATGTTGACTTTTTCGAGCTCGCCAGGATCAAAGACGACCGTTCTGCCATCCTGAACTGGGTGGAGGGAAGATTTTTCTCCTATGCAGGGAATTATCGTGATTTCAAACTTTCCCTGGTTTATCTCATTAAGATCGGCAAACTGGAGTTGCACAACGGTTACCGTCCACCGAGGAATTTCAAGAACTTCGCATACGAAAGACCTGAAGGTGTGGGGATTTTATCTGATGAATCCAGTTACGACTGGTCCAGCGCAATACCTGTCGACTCTTCGGAACGGATCCGGAGAGCAAGGCAAAAAAGTTCTATCTATTTTGTTGACGGGGCATATCCCGACAGAACGCTTGCCATATATTTTGAAAAGATCCTTCAACTTTGCAGGAATCATAATGTTAATGTCATTTTATTACGGGCACCTGTTACAAAAGAATATTTCCAGGATGTTTCTTCCAGGATCCCTGTGGAGGAGATCTATGAGCGGATTGAAAAGATCTATGCCCGCTATCCCAATGTCATCAAGGTCCTTGATTATCATGATCTGTATTTTGATCATCCGGAGTACTTTTTTGACGGGGATCATCTTAATCCGAAAGGAGCGGAGGAGTTTACGAAGGAATTGCGGAAGGAGCTGAAGTAAAAGCCCCGTCAGGGGCGACATATCTATAGCAAAATGAGCCATTCATTTTGCCAAGCCCCGTAGGGGCGACATGTTTTCATCAAATCGCATTTTATAGTTGACAAATATATCACCCCTACGGGGTTTAAAAATCCGTTGCCGGCATTTGTCTTTATAAATATGGCGCCCCTAAAGGGGCTAAATTTATGATTTTGTGGATTTTATCTTCACCCCCAACAACCTCACCAAAACCAACGGCCCTTTATTCAACACAAGCGCCCGCAATTTATACGGAAACTTATCAACTACAGGCGTTATACAATAAATAAACCGCGCATAAAACACACCCGGAAGCGAACAAATCCATGTAATTACTCCGGAACGTTTGTATTTTCTTTCATATCCGGCCTTTTCCGCATATTTCCCTGCAACCAGGTCTGCAATACGGATCTCTCTTTCCTTCATCCTTTTTTCCCATAGTCTTATCCGTCCGGTATTAATGGGATTCATTAGACTGGCGTGATGCACTTTTAATCGCTCTGTTTTAAGTTTGGCCTCTACTTCTTCCTTTCTCCTGTGAAATTCAAATACTTCAGAAACCTTTTCAAGCCCCAGGAAATCACAAATCTCTCCAAAATGTCTTTCCGGTTCAATTGCAAGATACTCATAGCGCAGTAAAACCACAGCATCGGGAAACCTCTTTTTTGCTTTCAGGGCTTTCTTATAAAAATATTTCCACTTATAAGTTGTGATAGAAACCACCGGTAACTCGAAATCCACATTGCGGATGGACACAAAATTATCGCGGTAATCACGGTTGATAAAAATAAATTTTGCTTCCGGGAAGATCTTTTTCAACCTATTAACATAAATCGTATATCCTGGATTCTTGTCCCCTATCCATTCAATTTCCTTTTTGGGATACATAGAACGGCTTTGTAGATGAACCCACTTGCAGATCTCCGGATAGCTGATCTCTCCCTCCAGCGCCAGCAGGTCTTTTTTGAGCTTTGCGTGGTCAAGATCCCAGAATTTAAACTGCCAGGTAGCTTCCAGGTCGTTGTAAAAGTCTTCCAGGTCATTTTTTGTCCAGGATGTCAGCTTGCCATATCTCGGATACAGGTTGACAATATATTGCGACTCCCATGGTATCATCACATTCGGGTGGGCATCGAAAAGCTTCAACAGCAGGGTCGTGCCGGTTCGGGGCGGCCCAGAATGAAAAAATCGGAATATTTAGGTTCACTTGATTTGCCATGGTATATCAGGAGCTGCAAACCTTTTGAATTCTTTGTGCCTGGAGCCTTTGTGCGAAATTATAGCCACGAAGACTCAACGACTCAAAGAAACACAAAGATGAGATTTAATATATTTGCTATTGTCATGCCAAAGATATATGAATGCCCTGTAATCAAATGAAAATTCTTGAAGAATATAGAGAAGATTATTCCAAAATTGTAACCAATGTCAAGGCTGAATATTTACAAAATTGGAGAATTAAAATACAATTCGATGATGGTACTGAAAAAACTATTGATTTTAAACCATTTATTGAAGAATCAAATCATCCTGAAATTAAAAAATACCTCAATGAAACTTTATTCCAGGATTTCGATATTGTTAACGGGAATCTAAACTGGAACGATTATGATATGATTTTCCCTGTTTGGGATTTGTATCAGGGAAAAATTACTTCCTGACTATTTTAAAATGCTCCTGCTCCTTCACGTAAAACATATCAGCCACCGTATCCGTCATCTTTTCTGCCTCAAAACCCATGGTACGAACCATGTTTTGTAAAAGCTGCTTCCTTTCCTCAGCAGATCGCTTTTCAATTAAATTGATGGTAAGGTCATGCCTTAACCGGAAAAGCTTTTTCCTTTCTTCAAGGTTAAATATTCCCCGGTTAAAAAAGTGGCTTTCATCGTAATAATGATAAGGGACTTCCGGAACATTCTTTAGAAGCTCATAGCCAAAAGCAGGAGCATCTTTACCGTCCATGGTATAATGTTTCCATTCATAACCATTCCCTGTCAAACTGTATTTTTCACGAAATGCCGGATCACCCAGTTCGCTTAAGGGGAAAATATTCAGGGGATACATATGATAACTGGTGATTGAGTTGCTCAAATTGAGGTTGTTCATGAAATTAGCAGTATTTTGTATTGTTTCCTGGTTTTCTCCTGGAAAACCTATTACAAATGACATTAAAACTGAAATGCCGGCCGCATCAAGTACCTCAATACCTCGTTTCTGATCGTCAATTTTTAATGATTTCTTCATGCGCTGTAACTGTCCCACATCTCCTGACTCTATTCCAAAGATTCCCATCAGCAAGCCTGATCTCCTGACCATTTCAATGTTTGACTCATTTATCGAAGACGCCCTCATAAACCCAACCCAGTTTGAGACTTTCTCCGATTCAAACACCTTACTGATCTCCTCGACCCTGTTTGGATTTATAAACACATTATCATCAGAAACATGCACCACAGAAACCTTGTTTCCAAGCCTTTTGTTTACAACTGAAAGCTCCTTTTTTAAACTCTCAGGTGAACGTAAATGAATTTTCGGATATAAAATGCAGAAATCGCAAAAACTACAACGGTAAGGACAGCCAATGGAAGTACGCAATGGAACCCTGACAGGCATTTCATCGATGTAATCCCAAAGGGTAAAATCTTCGTCATAGTTAACCTTCTCTTCAACTCTCTTCGTTTCGATATAACCATCATTGTTATCCGGCAACACGAGATTAGGAATTCTGGAGAGATCTGCTTTTCTCCCTTTTTCAATTTCATTCAAAAGCAATAACAAAGAAGAACTACCATGTTGAGTAGTTACATAAGCGTCAATACCAATTTTACTGAAACGGCTATGAAACAAATTATAATCTTCAAGATCTTTCACAGAATCATAATTCATGCCCTTGTATGCCATATAATTCTTTAATGTGAATACACCTCCGGCCACAATGAATACATCAGGCATAACCTTTCGAATCTGATCTATGATCCTGGACAATGCATTTATTGAGACAATCATGGTCGTTGACAAGCAAATGACTGAAGGATTGAAATCAGCCATTTTATCAAGTATCCCGGTTTTGTATGAATTTGTCAGGAATACATCATGGCCTTTGCTCTTTAATAGTCCTGTCAAATAGTAGCCCGCAGCCGGGATATCAGCTTCATGTTTCAAATCCCAGGGAACATTTTCAATACTATAATCACGCAGTGAGAGCTGATAAAGAGACTCCAGTGACATTTCACGATCATTGCCTTTATATCTGACCGTTAAGTCCAGATGATATTGATATTCTTCAATCATGGGTGCCAGGACGACTACTTTCATGATCAGGTTTATGGTTTTAGGGGTTGAATATAATACATTTTATCAAAATTTTTAACCAGATAATGCTAATTTTGTATAACTCAGTATCAAGCTAAAAAATCACATGAACAAAAGAAGATACAAACTCCTCCTGATAAACCCTTTAAACCGCCGCCGCGCAGGACTGATTCTGGATCCAGCCTCCATATACCCCCCCATGGCTTTTGGGATCATCGCTGCACTTACTCCTGAAAACTGGGAGGTGGAAATTCTGGACGAAAACTTTGATGATTTCGAATATCGGGAAGCGGATCTTATTGCTTTTACTGCCCTGACCTCCTCTGTTAACAGAGCTTACGAGTTGGCAGGAATATACCGGAAAAACAATGTGCCTACTATAATTGGAGGCATCCATGTTTCGATGTTGCCCGATGAAGCGCTTCAATATGTTGACACGGTAGTGGTTGGAGAAGTTGAAAATGTCTGGCAGGAAATTATTGATGACTTTGAAAAACACAGAATAAAAAACCTTTACAGGGCTGACCTGCTTTCTATGCTTCATTCCCCAAGCCCCAGGATTGAACTATACCATCCCAGTTATGTCTTTGGCAGCATCCAAACAACCCGGGGATGCCCGATGAAATGCGAATTTTGCTCCGTGCATACCTTCAACGGCAGCAAATACCGTTTTCGTCCTGTGGAAGATGTGATTGAGGAATATGCCCGAATCCCCCAGGATCGTGTTTATTTTGTAGATGATAACCTGGTAGGCTATTCAAAAGCTTCTGCAGAAAGAATCATTGAGATTTGCAAAGGAATCATTGACAGAAAGATTGATAAAGGATGGTTTTGCTCGGCCTCCATGAACATTGCAGAAAATGAAGAATTGTTGGAATACATGGCCAGGGCGGGTTGCAGGATGATCTTCCTGGGTATTGAGTCAGAAGACATTGAACAACTGCGCGCAGTTAATAAAAAAACAAACCTGCGGATCGGAGTGGACCATTATGATGAGGTGTTCAGTACCATCCATAAACACGGGATTTCTATCCTGGGGGCCTTCATTTTTGGGCTGGAAACAGATACCGTTGAGAGTATACGCCACCGTACAGATTATATCCTTGAATCCGGGGTGGATGCTATTCAAACAACCATCCTCACTCCCTTGCCTGGAACCATTTTATACAACAGGCTCAAGAAAGAAGGCAGGTTAATCTATACAGATTATCCCAGAGACTGGGAAAGGCATTCTTTTTCAGAACTTACATTTCAACCCAAATACATGAGTGTGGATGAGTTTGAAGGTGTCATCCGGGAATCCTGGGCAAGGTTGTATGACGAAAAAGCCTTGCAAAAAAGATTTATCAGAAGTATCAAAGCAACGCAAAATCCAACAGCAGCAACGTGGTCCTACGCCTCCAACGTACAATACTATAATATGTTTTTTGAAGGCATACGTGAGCCTATTGATGCACGGGACTTTTTCAAATAAAAATCTATGGCTAAACTCCTGCTGATCAATCCATTGAACAAGAGAAGCATTGTTGTTAAAGATGAGCTGCTTTCTGTATACCCACCAATATCATTGGGGGTCCTTGCAGCACTTACCCCTCCATCCTGGGAAATAGAGATCCTGGATGAGATATTTGAGCCATTCGAATACCGTGAAGCCGATCTTGTGGCCTTTACTGCACTCACTGCCAATGTGAACAGGGCATATGAAATCGCTGCGATCTACAGCAATAAAAACATCCCCACAGTGCTTGGCGGTATTCATGCCTCAATGATGCAGGAAGAAGCCCTTAAATATGTGGACACCATCGTAACAGGAGAGGCGGAGAGCATTTGGAAAACACTGATCCGGGACTTTGAGCATGGCAGGTTAAAGAAAGAATATAATGGTGAACTCCTGGAGATGAAACATTCACCTATGCCACGTATAGATTTATATAACAGCGGTTATGGTATGGGAAGCATCCAAACAACCAGAGGCTGCCCCATGACCTGTGAGTTTTGTTCCGTGCACATTTTTAACGGCAGAAAATATCGTTTTCGTCCGTTAGACGATGTGTTCGAAGAATTCATTAAAATTCCCCAGGAAAGGGTTGCCTTTGTTGACGACAACCTGACAGGATATTCCAGACAATCAGCAGAAAGAATAAAAACGATGTGCAGGATGATCATTGACTCAGGCATCAGGAAGCAATGGTTCTGCTCCGCATCCATGAACGTCGGTGAGGATCCTGAATTACTGCAACTCATGTCTGACGCCGGATGCCAGATGATCTTCCTGGGCATAGAGTCGGAGGTTATAGACCAGCTTGCCTCCATGAACAAAAGTGTAAACTATAAGATCGGTGTTGAGAATTTCAATAAGATCTATGACAACATCCATAAAGCAGGAATGGCAGTGCTGGGGGCTTTTATCTTCGGACTTGAAAGCGATACGATTGAGACCATTCAACACCGCACTGAATATATCCTGCATTCAGATGTAGATGCCATGCAGGTCACCGTACTTACTCCCCTGCCGGGTACGGTTCTTTACGACAGGCTTAAAGCTGAAAACAGGTTGTTATATACCAATTACCCAAACGACTGGGAACGTTGCACAACCACACAATTAACCTATCGCCCCCTTCACATGACCCCGACAGAATTTGATGAAATTGCCACAGAATCCTGGAAAAAACTTTATAACAGTAAAACGCTGACCAGACGATTGATCAAGACCACCAGGCTAACCCAAAACACGGAAGCAGCAAAATGGGCATATTCTGCCAATGTCCAGTATCATAACATTTTCCTGGAAGGCAAAGCAAAACGGCAGCAAGTGAGTGATTGGTTGTAGGGGAAATCAAATTTTATTCAAACCCATTGCCATTGTCTTTAATGTGGTCCTTGTTTTCAAGAGCTTTTCTGTAATTTTCAACATATACGGCAGGTGTCACACCTGTAAATTGCTTAAAAACCTGATAAAATACTGAACGTGATCTGTATCCGACCTCCCTTGCAATACCA
>JAGYLD010000084.1 GCA_018401355.1 Bacteroidales bacterium | reverse complement strand
TTTCACCCGGCCCGGTGTCCATACCATTTCTTCTCATAGCCATGAGCGGAGCAGCTCCAATGGCAGCCTGAACGGTTGCCTTTGGCAAATAGGCAATTACAACAAACAATCGCTCTTTTATATTTAAGTCACTTCCAATAAGGCATATCCAGGAACCGATGCTTCTTCCTGTTAAACCGATAAATACCAGCAGCAACCCGGCAAGTCCGGATTGAAACGCTACATGAACATTCACAGCAGAACCTACCATCGTAAATAGCAAAATCTCAGCGATGACCCAGATCTTGGCCAGCTTATTGCTCAATTCATGAGCATATTGCTCACGTTTTTCGAGGATAATAAATCCGATGGCCATTACAGACAACAGTGCAGCATATGGTATCCAATTACTGATAACATGTTCCATCCTTAATAACAGAACAGACACAGCCATTATGATCAACACCCTTTTTGTGGCGCGGGGATTAAACCGGTCAAAAAGCTTGTACAGGAAATAACCAACGCCAATACCAACGGCAACACCAAGAGCAATTGAAATAGGAATCCCGGCTAGTTCCCAGGCAATATTTACCTGGCTTCCTGTATAGATTCCAATCAGAATGCTATATATAACAATAACAAAAACATCATCTATAGAAGAAGCAGCAAGAATGAGTGTGGGGATTCCCTTTTTTGTACCTTTTCTTTTATCTATGAAATCAATCATCATTGGAACAACCACGGCAGGACTGACTGCTCCGAGGATAGTGCCAAGGATTGCTGCTTCAAAGTAAGAAAGGTCAAAAAAAAGTGGTGCGAAAACCGTAATAATTCCGGCTTCAATAATTGCAGGTACAAATGAAAGGAGAAAAGCTGTCTTCCCTACTTTGTTTAGTGTATCCTTCTTAAGTTCAAAGCCGGCACGCAGGAGAATTACGATAAGGGCAGCCAACCTGAGATCTCCGGAAATATCAAGCAAGTCAGGATTCAGCAAATTCAAAACATATGGACCGAAGATGATACCAACAAACAAAATTCCAACCAACTCGGGTATGCGCAGTTTTTTAAAAAGCCAGGCTGTCATCAGACTGGCAATAATAATTTCAGCAAGAGAATCAAGCATAATCTCAATGTATAGATAATCACCTGGGATAGCAACAAGTTTACAAAGATTGCAATTATATTCAAAAGAACAAATCATTGACGGTTTCAGAAAAAATAAATTAACTTAGATGTTGTAAATTCAAAAGATGGATTAGCAGAAATAATCACATCGCCGGGAATACTAATAATGAGGGAGTTAAAAAACCTTGTTTCATAATGAAGAGCAGGAAACTGATATATAAGATCATTTTTGAAGCAGACACCCCTAAGGGCAAAGCCTTCGATATTTTCCTTTTAATCTCCATCATTCTGAGTGTTGTTGTTGTCTTTCTTGACAGTGTTAATTCTGTCCACAGCGTTTACGGACATGAATTATACATTGCAGAATGGTTTTTTACCATACTCTTCACCATAGAATATGTTCTCAGGATTTATTCTGCAAAAAAAAGATGGCAATACATTCTGAGTTTTTATGGTCTCATAGACTTGCTTTCCATTTTACCAACTTTCATAAGCTTTTTGTTAAGTGGCACACAGTTTCTGATTGTTATCAGAACCTTAAGGTTAATGAGGATTTTCAGGATTTTAAAGCTTGATCGTTATGTAGGTGCTTCGAGCTTTCTCTCAAGCTCCATAAAAGCTAGCAGGCATAAAATCCTTGTCTTTCTGACATCAGTCTTTTCCATAGTGGTGATCGTAGGTGCACTGATGTACCTGATAGAAGGACCACAAAACGGTTTTACCAGCATTCCCAAAAGCGTGTATTGGGCCATCGTAACGCTTACTACTGTAGGATATGGGGATATTGCCCCGCAAACATTCTGGGGACAGGCACTTGCATCCATAATCATGATCCTTGGTTATTCAATTATTGCAATCCCAACAGGAATTATTACAGCCGAGATGACAAGGCATAAATATGAAAAGGACAAAAAAGCGGTTTGCAAGAAATGTGGGAACACAGATCATGCTCTAAATGCAAAATACTGTGATAATTGCGGTGCACAATTAAGTGACCATTAACTTTTTTACTGCTACCGTTTACTGAATATTAATTGTAATTATTTCAAAACAACTAAAAGAATCCACGGAAATCATAAAATAAGCAGGAGTACTTCATACCCCTGCTTATATCGATTCCATGTATACTTAAAAAATCAGCAATTCTTTGAGGTCCGTCAATCTTTGATTATGAGTTTCTGTACCTCCGAATGGCTGTCATAGCTCATTTGTACAAAATAGCAACCTGCCTGCAAGGTCCCCCTGCTCAGCTCAACATTATGAACTCCACGGATCAGTTCCTGGTCAACCAGTTTCATCACTTCAGCTCCAAGAAGGTTGATTATCCTTACAGATACTTTAGCATCCTGTTCCATATTGATCTCAATCATGGCTTCATCGTTGAAAGGATTTGGATAGATGATCATATGTGATGGGCTGCCTGTAACCGGATCATCAATGCCTGCCATGATGTTGATCACAATGGGAGCATCGGCCGTTGCGTAGGTGGAGCTCATCCCAAGGTCATCCATGGCCTTCAGATAATATTCGGTTCCCTGAATTGTGATATACTGGCCGGGAATAGTTCCCTGATATGTACTTCCACTCATCAGATTCATAATCACATGGCTATATACAGGATTGCCTCCCTTGTTACGGTAATACAGGATGGCTGCATCAACATAATTGGTATTGTCGGTGATATCTGCTGAAATCAGGACATCCTGGTTCAAGGGGGCGGTGTTAACCGGTGTATGGCTGATCACTGGCAGAATATTGGGCAGGACTGCGATGCCATACGGATTGTTCACCGGATCAATGGTTGGGTCGGTTGATCCAAGTTGTCCATCTGTGGCATAAATATAATAGTAAATACCCGGTTCCGCCACATCTCCGGCTGGAATCTGAGCTGTCCATATGTTGTTTGTACCTTCGGTCATTGAAACCGAAGTAAAACCGGATTGTCCTTCATTCCGATAATAAAGCGTGGCCGATTGGGTATACGGCTCTTCCGGATCGGTGATCAGGGCAGCAATATTAATGGCAACATTATCGGGCTGTCCTGTATTTCCCAGATTAATGGTTTCCTGGGTACGAATAATTACCGGGGCGCTTCCCTGATAAATAAACTCAAGCGACAATCCTCCGGCATAGCCGTAGGAATCATATTCTGCAAATCCGTATGAATAAATACCGAATGGAACACCACCTTCGTTGATGAGGGTATGTGGCCCTTCAGAGATCGAAATTCCTGCTCCTGAATACCCTGAGGATCCAATAGGTGTAAAAAGGGCTGGATCGACATTCGCACCATCAAGCTTCAATGAACCAATAGCACCCGTAGGTATTGTCACCGTTACATAGTGATAAAGAAAGCCTGAACTCGGAGTTGCAAAAGTATAATGATCCATAAACTGTTCAGAGGGTGGTATCAACATCATGAAGGGGTCTCCGTTCTGCGAAAGGTTTGGATCCCAGTCGTCACCATTTGCATATTGCATCACCAGAATGGGATTACTTGCTTCAATTTCTGCCGGGCTTGTCAGTATGGTTTCATAAAAATCACCGAAATCCAGTGTTGCCACAAGTGAACCATCAATGTAAAGATCTGTTCCATTGGAAGAACTTAACATCCTCCATGTATCTCCGTTCTCTCTTCCTTCAAGTGGATATGCAATAAAATAGGAACCCCAGGTACTAACTGGCGGGATTTGCTCCACAATGTGGTCGCATGCAGCGGTATTAGTCGGAACACTTGCACAGGCATTCCCTGCAAATGCAGCTACAGGTAGTGAAGATTGTATAACCGTTCCTGTGAGGTCCGCACTTGGATCATTGGATAGCAAGCATTGTACCTGATAAGCTTCGCCCTGATTCAAAACCACATTAAAAGGAACACCTGCTGGCTGGCCATTTAAAGTCTGGCATGCAGGGGTAATGGTAACAGTGACATTATCGTATGGACTGATAACTCCGATCTGTGAGATCAGGCTCTGATCAACATTACCACTAAACCATGTAAGGTTTGGATATGACATCAGAAGATATTGACTGGCTAAAATATCCAGCGGGAGGGCCAAAAAACCGTCAGATGAATGAGACCTGAGACTTACACCATAAACAGCGACCTCCTGGTCTGAGACAATATGGATCCCCTTGTTCTCAACATTCTCACTGGAAGACACTTGTACATCAGTAGGAAGTGTAACCCTTGTAATAGTTCCAGGAGTTGCAGTAAATGATTCATAAAATGACAATCCCGGAATTTCCACAAAACCAGTTGCATTATAGTCGCTAGTGATGTCAAGGTAAATACCGCTTACAACCAGATCGTGGTTTCTGGGCATCATCAACCAGAATTCTGTTCCCTTGTTGTCTATTTGAGATCTTCCACCTGTCGGCAATGCATCTATATCCCATCCTTCCGGCATGGGAATGTTTGAACGGTAAATTACAGGTTGATAATTTTCAATATTGGCCTTTATAATGGCTGGATCACAATTTCCTCCCATAGCAGGGGACAAATTGCTTGTTGCACTATTCTGTCCTATTAATGTTACACCAAACATCAATAAAATGAATAATGGGATAAAACGGGTAAAGAGTTTTTTCATGAGACTGGGATTAAATTATTAATAAATAATTGATTGGGAAAATAGCTTCTAAATTTAAGAAATAATCCATTGAAAATCAATAAATATAAAATCTATTTATTTTTCGTATTAAAATATTTATTAATTATCCCGGCTCACATCCATATTTTCCATTAACCAGCAGTTTGTATGCAAGTAATCATCCCACAAAAGATCCCTGATAAACTTCAAACTGCTAAATGAAGTTTACCGGGATGATCAATTAAAACATCCTTAAATATCAGATTATATTACCTATTCAGCTTTAATTAACCGTTTGGTGTAATTATAACCTCCAACATTTAACCGTAAGAAATAAATTCCTCAGTCAAACCGGAAGTGGACACTGAAAACTTCTGAGGTCCATTTTGCTGTGATCCAAAATTCTTTTGAATCAAATTGCTCCCGGTGACATCAATTACAGATAATACAACGTTTGCCGGCTCAGCCAAAAAAGTTTCTATGTAAAGATTATCCTGAACGGGATTTGGGAATACCTGAATTTTCAAATTGGAGTTATAATCTGAAAGACCTGTTCCTGTTGAAACTGAAAAATAGGCTGTATCTATTGAGCCAAAGTCGGTACCAGTTGCTATATACTGTATACTTCCAAAATAAAGTGCATAAAACCCAGGAAGAATAAAACCATCACCACCAGTATCATATATTTTAAACAAGTAACAATCTTCCTCATATATTTCAATATCCTCTGATATCATAGTATTTGGATCAGTATAAGGCCCTCCACTATGAACCATATTACCTTCAGAATCAAGAATTTCCCAACGGTTCTCTTCAGGATTGTCATCAGTCCTGATAGTGAATTTTAAAATAGTCGGTGCAATGATTGCCCGTTCTATTGCAAAATGCATGGTATCATTCTTAATGTATTCGTCAGTGCTTCCATTGGGATTACTTGTATAAACAACAAGGTCATTCATCTCCTCAACAGTAAAAGCAATTTCGGGAAGACTTACTATTGTTGATTCCAAAAAATCAAGATTGCCAGACCATGAATGGGTATGCAGTTCTTCTCCATTCACATGGTAGTTGATATCAAGGCTGGTCAGCGCATCTGCACCATTATTCCTGATCTCAACTTCAGGAACAACTGTTCCAAGACAACTATACTCCGGAATATTCATGATATCTGTTATGGTAGCTTCTGTATTATAAATGGGAGATAACGGATCTGCTGAACTGCAGGCTGCCTGTTGAACGTTTTTATCGGCATTATTTTGGATAAAACCAACAACACCTAACATATCCATATTATAAATATTTTTAAGCTCCCAGGATTCTTGCAGTATAATATAGTCTCCTGCATCGAATGAATTTGGTATATCACTGCCATATTGATTGGGTAACATTTTTTTCATTACGTCCAGGAAGTCTTTTTCACCATTGGAACCGGGAGGTGAAGTGAAGTTAATTTCCTTCTCAACAACAACCATATGTGCTACTAAACTTCCTGTGACAGCTTCTGTACAAACGATCATCATATCAATGTAAATAGAATCTTGATCAGCAGAAATAAAATGACTCATGCTGATCTCAAAAGGAGAAGGAATGGCAGCATATTGATCGATCAGGGACTGCCGGTATCCTGCCGGACTGCCAGGGTAACTGAATGTTGAACCATTCGGAATATCTCCGTCGATGGCAGCAGTTGGAACTCCGCTAATACCATAATAAGCAACCCTTGCATTATTTTCTTCCACGTTGTGGTTATGCATTGGATCATATCCAGGGAAATACCAATGGTATTTTATGGCCGTCAATACGTCACGATTCTGGTTAAGAAGCGCATCAAAACCAGGATTCTGAGAAGCACAGGGAGGACATGAAGCATTGGTGCCTTCTTCTATCAAAACCATCCTGGCAGATTGACCAAACAGGACAGTTTGTAAAATAAACAATATCGAAATAATTGTAATTAGCTGTTTCATAATTGCTTTCAATTAAATATGTATATATTTTAATTTGTAAAGATATTACTATGATCTTATAAACGCAAATAAAATTCTTATTGGGAAACATTTCTGATGAAGAAAAAATGATTTTACTGAAACCCTTGAAAAAATATTACGTATACCCACCGTTCTCTTACCCAAATTTACCTTCTTTCCGTTCCAGCCTGATAGGGGAATGCGAAAGAAGTGTGTACGTATATACCACAACTGAACTCCTCATATTCCCGTATTGACTCAGATATTAAACAGCTATATATTTAAGCGTCTTTTGAAAGTATTAACACTTTTAAAAGTCATAATCCAAGCAGTTATTGTATTGCTTGAATATTAGTTGTTCTTTTCAACAAATTCTTGGCTGTAGAATTCTCAGGAATTTTGCAGCCTTTTTTTCATTTAATCTTTACCACCAGGCCAAAATCATATGTAAATATTACTGCCTGAACATCCGGATGGGTGATATTGAAGGAGGCCCCAATCCCAACATTCATTCCAAAATACTGACTAAAAAACCAATCTGCCCCTATCAATGCAGATGGTCCGTACAAGGCTTCCTGGTTAACAATGTTTCCCAGGATATCTTCCTGATAGACAATGCCAATACTGCCATACTGCGCATTTACATAATAGGATTTATAAGGGAAAAACTTAAAACCAAAAGAATATCCCCAAAAGGAACGGTACCCCTCCCCTCCTGTCATGACACCCATTCCAACATGATAACCATAACCCTGTATCTTGCCAAAGCGCTGCTGAAAACGCAAACCCATCCCTCCATATGAAGGTCCGATACCTGTTGCCAAACTCCAGTAATCATGTTTACTCTTGAAAAAGTATGGATCGTAAAGTTCCCTTTTGGATGCATCAATCTGAAAGGTTTCCTGAGAAATTTGTTCCACATCTTCCATGGATATTTCAAGTATCTTGCTGTCCCGCGTCCTTATTTTCAAATATTGGTCTGAAACCTGTTCAATAATGATCCCCCTGACAACCTTACCATTTTTCAGGGTAACCACATCCTGATAAAGCTCCTGTGAATAAACCAGGATGGAAACAAACAAGAAACTGAAAACCAATATGCTCCGGAGCGTTTGCTTTCTCATAGTGGTGAAATGAAGCAGTAAATATACTGAACAACCGGACACGGGAAGATCTCAGATCGCAGAAATCAGATCGCAGATCTCAAATCTGATTTCTGCGATCTGCGATCTTTCCCTATCTTTGCACCCCTAAACCTTCCAATATCATGCTGAACGATAGCAACCTCAAAAGCCGTATAGATCTCAGCCAGGTAAAAACCGTGTGGGACATCCTGGAAAATAATGTCAAGAACTATCCTGACAATGTTGTAGGCTTTGTAAAGGATGATGGAGAAACCCATGAAATTACATACAAGGAACTCCATTCCATGGCTTTGGCATATTCAGGGGGATTAAGGGAAAGAGGGCTGAAAAGTGGGGACAAGCTTATCCTGGCATTTAACAAAAACGAAGAAACCATTCCCATTCTGTGGGCCTGTTTTGCTGCAGGAATTGTACCAACAATATTGCAGCCGCCGGTTTCATTTTCCAGCACGAATCCGGCTTTGGAAAAGATTATTAATGTATTTCAAAAATTAAATCATCCATACATACTTGTTTCCGATGAGACATTAACAAAATGGGATGTTCCATTAATACCCGTCAACAAGGTCATCAGCTTTTCTTCTCTCGAACAGGATGACAACTCACTTCCTGCGAAAAAACCCAATGAGCATGATATTGCTTATATACAATTTTCATCTGGCAGCACAGGCGATCCTAAGGGCATTCAGCTTTCCCATCGCAACCTGATCAAGAATATTCAAGCCATTTCCATCAAATTTGAGCATATTCCTGCTGATGTAATGGTGAACTGGATGCCTTTGTACCACGATATGGGATTAATCGGGTTTCATTTCACCATTATGGTCCAGGCTTGCAACCAATATCATATCGATCCGGTAGATTTTATTAAAAACCCGTATTTGTGGCTCGACATGTTAAGCCGAAAAAAAGGATCTGTAACAGGATGTCCCAATTTTGGACAGGCGCTGGTAATCAGGCACTTGAAGCGGAAAAAACCAGAAAATTGGAACCTTGAAAATATCAAGGTCGTTTTCAACGGAGCAGAGCCAATTTCAACCTCCATCATGAATGAATTTATGGATCTGTTGGCACCTTATGGTTTCAGGAAAAAGGCCATGATGCCTGTTTATGGGCTTGCAGAAGCGACACTGGCAGTTTCATTCTCACCATTGCATGAAGATCCGCTTATTACTTCTTTTGACAGGTTTCAGCTTCAAAACATGCATCATATTGTGGAAGTTAATAAAAATGACCCTTCAGCCATTGACATTGTTAGTGTAGGCATAGCCATTGACCATTGTGAATACATCATCGCCGATGAGGAGGACAAACCTTTACCAGAAGGGATGGTCGGACAAGTATTGATCAAAGGCGAGAATATTACAACAGGATATTTTGAGGACCAGGAAGCCACTAAACAGGTTTTCTCAGGCCCGTGGCTTAAAACCGGAGACATGGGTTTCATTTATGAAGGCAATTTATATATCACAGGAAGATATAAAGACATCATTTTCATCGGTGGCAAAAACCTTTATGCCAATGATCTGGAAACCATCGCGTGTCATCTTGAAGGGGTTACCTATGGGAAAGTGGTTATTGGCGGAGCCTTCGATGAGAAAAAAGGCCAGGACCAGGTCATCGTTTTTTTGGTTGGATCTCCGAATCCAAACACTGCCACCACCTTTAAAAAGCTTAAGGAGCTCATGCAGGAAACACTTGCCATGACTGTTCAAATCTTCATTCCGGTTAAATCCAACGAAATACCCAAAACCAGCAGTGGTAAAATACAACGCTATAAACTTATTGAACGCTATCTTAAAGGAGAATTTGAAGATGTTATCAATAAAACAAAAGCTTTAATGAAGAAATAGCTTACGCTTTTGGCTTTTTAAATCCTACATGAAGTTTCCCGGGAAAATCAACCGGCACCTTTACATTTGCTTTACCCATTTGGCCCAGCATTGAATTGATGATCCTGAGTTTCCTCCTGTTATCATGACCTTCAATAATGCTTAGCGTCAGATCGCGCCGAAGACCAAACAGATCACGGCGTACTTCATAGGAAAACTTTTCCCTGTTATACCATGTCCTTTCCTGGGAATAATGGTAAGGTACATGAATGGTTTTCCGGAAAAGTTCATATCCTGCCGAAATCGATCCGGGATAATCCATGGTAAAATGAGACCAGTTGTCATAAACCCCTTTCAGGTTCCATTCCCTGCGAAACTCTTCCTTCATAAGATCACTGAATGGGGAGATATACAATGGGAACAACTGATAGCTGGATGAAGCATGCCCTATCTTCATTTCGTTCATGAAACGGGCTGTATTTTCAATGGTTTGTCCGGTTTCTCCAGGATAACCAACAATATAAGTCATCATCACCGTAATGCCATGCTGGTCAAGCAATTCAACACCCTTCTTCACATCACCAAGCTTTTGCTTTTTGTTCATTCTTGTAAGTTGTCCTTCATCACCTGATTCAACACCAATTATAGCCATCATCAATCCTGAACGCTTTATTGCTTCAATATTGGATTCATTGATTGATTCAGCCCTTAAAAACCCTATCCATCGGGGAATTCCAGATTGAATGATCGTTTCTGTCACTTCAAGCAACCTTTTCCTGTTCATAAAAATATTATCATCCGTTGCATGTAAAATTGCAGGCCGGTCCCCAAGCTTACTTCGAATAATTTTTAGTTCTTCAAGCAAACTTTCTTTCGATCTCAAATGAATGTTCGGGTATATATGATAAAAATCACAGAAGCGACACCTGAACGGACAGCCAATGGAGGTCCTGAAAGGGA
>JAGYLD010000083.1 GCA_018401355.1 Bacteroidales bacterium | reverse complement strand
TATTGGAACCATGATCAACGGGAACAGTGCCCAAACCAATAATGGTGTGATTGAAAAATTCTGCTATGATAACAATGAGTCCAACTGTGAAACTTTTGGTGGCCTTTACCAATGGGATGAATTAATGCAATATTCCACCGATGAAGAGGCACAGGGTATCTGCCCGGACGGATGGCACGTAGCCTCCGACATGGAATGGCAATACCTGGAGGAAGCCATTGGAATGCCTTTCACAGAAATCGTCGAGTTTGGCTTACGCGGCACCAATGAGGCCATCCACCTAAAACCAGGCGGATCAACAGGATTCGATGCCCTGTTCAACGGTTACAGAAATAACGGAGGCGGCTTCCTCAACCTGAACACCTATGCTACCTTTGCTACTTCTACAGAATCGAACCTGAATCTTGCATATGTACGTTATCTTTTTCTGGACAATGATCAAATTTTCAGAGATAAAAACAACGAGAAAACATTTGGCCTTGGAGTAAGGTGCATCCAGGATTAAAAAATTGGGGGTTTTCCCTTATCAGATACACCGTTCCGGCCCTTCTGAATACGTTTTTACAGGACCTGGCATCCTGAATTGTTGAAAAATCATAACTACCTGTTAATAAGTTTTGTAACAGCTTACAATCCTTTTCTCTACTGATTTTCAACGTATCCAATCATCCGTATTTTTACTTACTTTCATACGAATATCTTGCAATAAAAATCGTATCATTGTATATTGCACAACGATTACAGATGATGTAACGCTTTACGATCCAAATTAAGTGCGTTCTTTATCAGTGTTAAAAATTACGCTCAAAGTTTAATCTAGCCCAAATCTAAAAGTTATGAAAACCCATATCTTAATTCCGTTTATAATATTGGCAATCATGGCCATCTTTGCATCATGCAACAAAGAAGAAGAAAAAGCAGGACCAATTGCAACTTTCACTGTTTCACCACCTGAGGGATATGTCACTACAGAATTCTTATTTAACGCTTCCGGAACAACAGACGAAGATACTCCGGCAACTGAATTGGAGTTCAGATGGGATTTGGATGGTGACGGACAATGGGATACCCAATACAGCCCAAACAATATTTTAAACCACAGTTTCCAAAATGAAGGCACCTATGATGTAAGAATGGAAGTGATGGACCCTGACGGTTGGACCGATTCATTTCATCAAATGGTAAATGTACTTCCGGACACTACTCCTCCAATAGCAATGTTTAATGTTTTACCTGATAATGGAAACATTAACACCATCTTTAAGTTCGATGCCACCAACACATTGAACTTAAATAAAACAAATGGTGACCTAAAAATCCGTTGGGACTGGGAAGGTGATGGTATCTGGGATACCGGATACAGAAGTGACCCGCAAGCTTATCACAGGTATATAAACCCCGGCTATTACGAAGCAACACTTGAAGTTAAAGATGAAAACAGCTTCACAAACATTGCCAGGATCATCATTAAAATCACCAGTTAATAAGAAATATTTGATATCCAAAATTCTGTTTTGTGGCCCTGATACAGGGCCATTTTTTTTGCCAGTGCCCGGCATTTTATATCTTTACGACCAAATACCTTAATAAAAACTAATGAAGAACTTATTATTCACAGTTGCATTGCTGATATCTCTGAATTCCGTAAGTCAGAAAAATATTATAAATGGTAAAATTGAAGGCTATCCGGAAAAGTATGTTTACTTTATGGGATTCGACGGTAATCAGTCAAATGTTTTTGACTCAATCAGAACAGATCAAATGGGAGGTTTTCGGTGGAACCTCAACGATGAGGATCCCGGACTGTTCAGAATTATTTTTGGAAATGACAAATTCCTCGATATCATTGTAAATAATGAGTCTTTTAGCTTTAACACCACTTACAGCTACCCGAAAGATGACGTAAAATTTTCTGTCTCAAAGGAAAATTCCATCTTTTATGATTACCTGAATAAAAGAAATGAGAATCAATTCAAGCTCGAATTGTTAACTCCTTTGGTTGCTCAATATCCTCAGAATGAAGAATTCTATAAAGAAGCTGAAAAAGAATATATTCAATTACAGGATAACATGAAAAACTATACCAATTCGGTAATAGAAAACAATCCGGATTTACTTGTTTCAAAGTTTATTCATTACGATAAACCACATCAGATAGACCTTTCGGTCCCATTTTCCGAACAGGATGAATACTTAAAGAAACATTACTTCGATGACTTGAACTTTGATGATCCTGTATTATTAAATCTCAATGTACTGCCAGGAAAAATAATAGGTTACCTTTCGCTTTACCGTGATCCTTCTCTGGCAAAAGTATTACAGGAAGAACTTTTTCGGCAGGCAGTTGACAGCATTCTTCATAAAACAATGAACAATGAAGAAATTTATTATTTCTCCCTGCAGTATCTAATAGATGGATTTCAAATGTACGGATTTGACAATCTTGTCGATCATATAGGTAAAACCTATACATTGGATAAAACATGCGTAAATGAAGAAAGAAAATCAGAACTTGAAAAAAGGATGGACAATATTCGAAAACTCAGCGCAGGAAACAATGCACCCGATATTAAAATCATTAATACCAATGAACATTCAAGTCCGCAATGGCTTTCCCAAATCGATTCGGATTACAAGCTGGTACTTTTCTGGTCCAGCTGGTGCCCGCATTGCAAGTCAATCATTCCCGGACTCCGTGACTATTACAACCAGGTTCCAAGGGAAAAATTTGAAATAATATCAATATCGGTCGACACCAGTGCTACCGGTTATCAAAAAGTTTCAGATGAATTAAGCATCCCATGGATATCTTTTGCCGATTTCAAAGGATGGAATACTCAGGCAGCCATTGATTATAGTATTTATGCAACACCTATGATGATCCTGGTTGACAAAGACTTAAAAATAATTTACAAACCGTCTGGGATAGCAGAATTAAAAACAAAAATGGAAGAATTTTTACAATAGGGTCACCATCCTGTAGCAAGAACATCTGCAATATGAATAACCTTTAGTCCGATCTTCTTATTTCTTATATAACCATCCTGATGCATTAAACATGAAGAGTCGGTGGAGACAATATACTCAGCCCCTGTAGCCACTGCATTTTCAACTTTTTGTTCAGCCATAGCGGAGGCAATTGCCTGATGCTTTACCGAGAACGTGCCTCCAAACCCGCAACAGGTGTCAGAATCTTTCATTTCCAAAAGTTCCAGACCTTTCACTTTGGATAGCAATTGGCGGGGTTCATCTTTTATGCCATATTCCCTTAAGGCTGCACATGAATCATGATAGGTAACAGAATGATTAAAAACAGCTCCAAAATCATCTCTTTTTAAAACATTGACCAGGAAGTCGGTAAACTCAAAAATACGTTTTTGAAGGCTGCGATATTCATTGTGCAATGATGTATTAAGAAACAATTCATTATAATACTTTCTGACATAACCAACACAAGAGGCAGAAGGCCCGACAACGTAATGATCACCACTGAAATCATGAATAAACTTCTCTCCTATCGATTTGGCTTCTTCCCAGAAACCACTGTTAAAAGCCATCTGGCCGCAACATGTTTGCTCATCATTATAATGAACCTCAACCCCGCATTTTTCGAGGATCCTGATCATATTGAAACCAGTTTGGGGATATACCTGGTCGATAAAACATGGAATAAAAATGTCTACTGTCATGACATTCGTTTGAATGGCAAATTTAGCAAAATTCAACGACCACTGAAATCAACTACAAACCCAGCTTGTACAAGATGCTCAAAATAATCAGGATAAGACTTGCTGACTGAATCAGGGTTTGCAATGGTTACCTCTTTGCAAACCATTGATAAAGCAGCAAAAGACATCACCAACCTGTGATCGTTGTATGAATCAAACTTCATCATGGATGGAATTGTTGAAGCATTAACAATTATTTGATCATTTTTAACAATTATATTGAATCCGGTCTTTTGCAGTTCTGTCACAAAATCATCCAAACGATCAGATTCTTTAAATTTTAAATGATCAATTCCTTTAACTACACCAGTTTTTTTAGTTCCGGCTAAAGACGCAACATAAGAAAGCACCAGGTCCGGATAGTTTCTCAAATCAAACCCAGGGAGAATATTTAACACATCAATTTTCTCAATGATAATGCCTCCAGGTACTGATCCTGTTACAATCCCCAAACCAGAAAACAGTTCTGCACAATATCTGTCGCCCTGAAGTGAATCAGCAGATAGCTCCGGAAAAAAAACTTTACCGGCACCTGAAAGAGCAAGCATTTCATACCAATACGAAGCCGAACTCCAATCTCTGCTGATTTTGAATGAAGTACTTTGATACTCCGATTTGGAAATTGATATATGTTTGTTACTCATATCAACTTTTACCCCGGCTTGCATCATCAATCCTGCAGTCATTCTTATATATGGGAAAGAAACCGGATCATTCTTCCATTTTAAATAAAGCCCATTCCTCATTTTGGGAGCAATCATCATCAATGCAGAGATAAACTGACTACTTATGCCGGCATCGATGACAGCCGCCCCCCCCTCCATGCTGCCTCCTGCAATCTTCAAAGGAGGGAACCCGGGTTTTCCGGCATATGAAACTGAAGCACCCAAATAATTTAAAACTTCAACCAGCGGAGCAACCGGCCGTTGCTTCATTCTTTCGCTGCCTGTAAGATACCACTGTCCCGGAGTTATGCACAAAAAAGCTGATAAAAACCTAAACACGGTACCCGCGTTAGAACAATCCAGAACCTTTTCTTCTGAATCATCCCTTGCACATGATATTTCTTCCAGGAGATTATTCATCAGAATGGTATCATCGCCAGTGGAAAGATTGTCAATATTACAATTCCTGCCACCTAACACATTTATGATTAATGCCCGGTTGCTTTCACTCTTTGAATACGGGAGAAATACCTCAAAATTTAAAGGTGCTTCCGGAGATAATATTCTAACAAAGCTGGGCATCTGGAAAACTATTATAAAACTTCAGACCTTCTGATAACAATGCTGTGTCAACTTCCTGGTCAAAGATGACTACACCAGGTTCTTTAAGTAAAGAAAACAATATTTTACCTTCAAAATTTTTCTTATCCTCAACAAGCTGTTCCATAAATAAATCAATATCCATGGGGATATCAAATTTTCCCGTCCTGGAAATAATTGAATTTGCAACTGCTGACAACAATTTGCCAGGGAATCCATACATCTTGTATGAAACATATAACTCAACTATGAGACCAATTCCAACAGCTTCACCATGCAGCAACTGCATTTCTTTTGAATTGGCAAAATAACTTTCCATGGCATGACCGATGGTATGGCCAGCATTTAATGCCTTTCGCCTGTTCTGATCTATTAAATCCCCCTTAACAAAATCCATTTTACAATTAACAGAGCGTTCCATCAACTTTTCCAGATCTGGCATATTACCCATAGAAAAAGATATGCTTTCAGGAAATTCACTATCAAGCAATTCTATCCATGCAGGCCTGGAAATCAAAGCATACTTCATTAGTTCAGGGAAGGCGGAACAATATTCCCTTTGGGGCAGGGAAGACAGAAATACCGGATCGATTACAACAAATTCAGGAGGAGTAAATGAACCCAGTTGATTTTTAAATCCCTTAAAATTAATGCCGGTTTTACCACCCAGGGAAGCATCCACTTGTCCCATCAAAGACGTAGGGATATTGACGAAGCGCATGCCTCTTTTAAAAACTGCAGAAACAAATCCACCCACATCACTGATCATACCACCTCCAAGATTGATCAGCAAAGATGAGCGATCTGCATTTTTCTTTATCAACCAGTTCCACAGATAGTCACAGGTTTCGAGGCTTTTTGATGCTTCACCAGGCTGGATGGAAATCACATCATGCAGAATTTGATTTTGGTGCAGCTTTTTGAATAACCTGGGATAACAATGTTTCCTGGTATTCAAATCAGTTAACACAAAAATTCCGGATATCCTGTTGTCCTTGTTCTTGAGGTAGAAGATAAGTTCTTCCAAACTATTTTTTCCACTTAGTATTTGAAACCGGGCCTGAATATCAGACATATGCATTAATATAAACTATCCTCTGAATGCCGAAATAATCAGGTCAATATCCTTAAATGGCAAATTAAACAGCTCGCTGATATGCGCATTTGTCAAAATTCCATTAAAAAGATAAATCCCTCTGGAGAAGCCAAATTCTTGTCTTAAAAAATTCTCAACGCCACCCTGCTTGCCCATCTTAAGAAAAATTGGAGCAATAAAGTTACTTAAGGCAAAAGAAGATGTCTGAGGAAATCCAGAAGCAATATTAGGAACACAATAATGGGTCACATCATGTTTAATGAATACAGGATCCTTATGATTTGTGACCTTTGATGTCTCAAAACAACCCCCCTGATCTATACTCACATCAATAACAACAGAGCCTGCTTTCATTTTGCTGATCATATCCTCTGTGACAATACAGGGTACTTTCCCTCCCTGGCCATGAAGGGCTCCTATCACAATATCTGCAGTATTGATTGCCCTTGAAACAAGCTCGGGTTGAATAATAGAGGTATAGATCTGCGCATGAAGTTTTTCCTGCAACCTTCTCAACCTGTTTATTGAGAAATCAAATACTTTAACCATCGCACCCAGGCCCATTGCAACTTTAACCGCATTTTCCCCAACGGTTCCAGCGCCCAGGATCAGGATCTCTGTCGGGCTTATTCCAGGAAAACCTCCTACCATGATACCTCTTCCATAGCTTTCACTACCACAATACTGGCTTGCGATCATAATGGCAGCTTTGCCTACAATTTCGCTCACAGCCCTTCTCAATGGAAAGCTTTTCTTATCATCTTTAATAAGTTCGAAAGCAATTGCGGTGGTTTTCTTTTCAGATAACCCTTTAAAATATTCCCTGTTGCGATGTGTAGTATTCAATGTGGATATCAGCAACTGCCTTTCTCGCATCATTGCAATTTCATTCCCCGTAACAGGGCTGATCTTCAACAAAATATCGGATTTGAAAACTTCACTTGCCTGATCCAGGATTTCAGCCCCGGCTTCACTATATTCCTTATCAGTAAAATGGGCTCTGTTCCCGGCACCACCTTCTATAAGAACCCTGTGGCCATTTTCAACAATCAACGCAACAGCCTCCGGAACGAGTGCGATCCTGTTTTCATCATATGTAGATTCCCTGGGTAACCCAATTGTAAGATGCCTTTCTTTTCTCCTGGTCTCCAGCATCTCTTCCTGAGGCATTAACCGCTCAGATCTGGAATAATCCATGTAATTATTCTGTCCTGAATTCATTTAAGCATTATAAAGATACCAAACTGTGCCATATCAACCTTACGTCTTTTCGTTCTCCCTCTTCTATTGCAAGGTATACGTATTTATCTGGTAAAAGTTTTTCTATCTTTTCAGGCCATTCAATGAAGCAATAATTTCCACTATAAAGATATTCCTCATAGCCAATGTCCATGGCCTCTATATCATTCTTTATCCTATAAAAGTCAAAATGATAAACCGGCTGAATACCATCTTTGATGTATTCGTTTACAATGGTAAATGTTGGGCTAACCACCTTATCCTCAACGCCAAGATATTTACAAAATGCTTGTATCAGTGTTGTTTTTCCTGCACCCATCTTACCATAAACAGCGAAAACATTGTTTTCAGGATAATCTTCAATTAAAGATGCCGCAACCCTGCTTAGGTCTTTCAGTCCATCACATACATAAACTTTATCTTTCATCACTTAGGCTCTAAAGATATAACAGGAATAAGTATTTCTTCCATTGATATACCGCCATGTTGAAAAGTATTTTTATAATATTTCACGTAGTGATTATAATTGTTGGGATAAGCAAAAAAATCGTTTCCTGAACAAAAAACGTAGGTTGAACTTACATTGGTCTTTGGCAGGTAAATATCATGTGGATTTCTTACATCAAATACTTCCTTGGGGTTGTAATTCAGGTTCTTTCCCGTTTTATATCTTAAATTCTTATTGGTATTTCTGTCGCCAACAATTTTCACAGCATTGTTAACCAGAACTGAACCATGATCCGTAGTAATCAGTAAATGAATATTTCTTTCTGCTATATACCTGATAATATCGAATAAAGAGGAATGTTCAAACCACGACAGCATTAGTGAGCGATACGCTGGCTCATCATCAGCAAGTTCTCTGATGATCTCCATTTCCGTTCTGGCATGGGATAGCATGTCCACAAAATTGTAAACGATTACATTCAACTCATTATTTAGTAAATTAGGTAATGAATCCACAAGACGTTTTCCGGCATCAAGGTTGAGTACTTTGTGATAACTGTGTTTCACATTCCGTCCAAATCTTTTCAATTGCTCAGATAATAACTCACCCTCATATTTATTTTTTGATGTATCGTCAGACTCATGGACCCAATACATGGGATATCTCCTTTCAATTTCTAAAGGCATCAGACCGCTAAAAATCGAGTTTCTTGCATATTGGGTTGTTGTAGGTAAAATACTATAATATAACTCTTCCTTTTCGGTCCTGTAATATTCCTCCAGCAAGGGTTGAATTGCTTTCCACTGATCAAATCTAAGGTTGTCGATTATGAGCACAAAAAGAGGGTTGTATTTGTCCATTAATGGAAATACTTTCTCTTTAAAAAGCATCGGGGACAATACCGGCCTGTCAACAGAATCTCCGGAAAGCCAATCAATATAATTCTTAGCAATAAATTTCTCAAAAACCTTATTGGCTTCATCCCGCTGCATATTTAAAACCTGAATGATCCCCTGATCATTAGATTTTTCAAGCTCCATTTCCCAATGTGTTAACCTTCGATAAATTTCAATCCATTCTTCATAATCAAGATTACCTGATATTTCCATGCCAATTTTGCGAAACTCTTGTTGATAATTATGTGTGGCCTTTTCAGTAACCAGCTTTTTGGTCTCAAGATTCTTTTTAAGACACAACAGGATTTGATTGGGATTAACAGGTTTGATAAGATAATCAGCAATTTTTGAGCCAATGGCATCTTCCATAATGGATTCTTCTTCACTTTTTGTGATCATTACTACAAGCAAGTGCGGACGAATTTCTTTAATCATTTCCAGAGTTTCAATACCTGTAAGCCCTGGCATTTGCTCATCCAGGAAAATGATATCATAATTCGAAGCCTTGATGGCATCTATTGCCTCATCGCCGTTATTGATTGTATCAACTTCATATCCTTTTTGTTCCAAAAAAATTATATGAGGTTTTAGAAGATCAATTTCATCATCGACCCATAATATTTTTACTTTTTCCATAATTTCATTTTGATTTACTGTATATGTCCCCCGGAGTTTCTTGCACTATGCTGTAATCTGCTTTAAAAAAAGTCGTATAATTGAAATGATTTTTTACAGTATTTATTGTCTGAACATTACAAATTTAATGAATCATTTACGGGCTTCTTCTTTTAACAAAAGAAAAATATTTAATGACCCGGTTTACGGTTTCATTCCCATAGAAAATGAACTCACTTTTGACATCATTGAGCAACCCTGTTTTCAAAGGTTACGAAGAATTAAACAACTTGGGCTGACCCACCTTGTTTATCCCGGAGCATTGCATACACGCTTTCATCACTCCATGGGAGCCATGTATTTAATGGGTCAGGTTATAAAGGCTTTAAGATACAAGGGAAATGATATTTCAATGGCAGATGAATTGTCTGCTCAAAATGCCATCCTGCTGCATGATATTGGGCATGGACCATTTTCACACTCTCTGGAAAATAGTATTTTAGAAGGTATATCTCACGAAAAAATCTCTAAAGTCTATATGGAAAGTCTCAATAAGACTTTTAACGGTCAATTGTCGAATTCAATCGACATTTTCAATAATACCCATCCGGTTAAATATTTACATCAGCTTGTTTCGAGTCAACTGGACGTTGACCGGATGGACTATCTTAAACGGGATAGTTTTTATACTGGTGTTTCTGAGGGTGTGATCAACACCGAAAGGATCATAAAAATGCTAACCGTTGTTAACGGTATACTTGCCGTTGAGGTTAAAGGCATCTACTCAATAGAAAAATACATTATAGCCAGGAGGCTGATGTACTGGCAAGTATACCTGCATAAAACAGTGATCTCTGCCGAAAAAATGTTGAATCAGATCCTGAGAAGGGCAAAATTTCTTAAAAGACATGGTGAAGACCTTTTTGCAACACCTTCTCTTTCATTTTTTCTTGAAAACTCTTTTTCAATAGAAGACATCAGGAGCAACCCTGAAATACTGGACAGGTTTACTGAACTGGATGACTTTGATATACTAACATCCATCAAGGTTTGGGTAAATCACAAAGACCCAATTTTATCCTTGCTGAGTAACGCTTTAATCAACCGGCATCTTTTTAGAACCGTACTATCCAGCAACAAACCCCCGAAATCATATATAGAGTCCATTAAAAGAGAAATAAAAAAGAAAACAGGATTTAATGAAGATGACAGCAGTTATTTGTTTTCTTATGATTCAACCGCCAATTATGCCTATCACCCCAAAAGTGATAAGATAAACATCCTTCACAAAGACGGAAAAATTGCAGATATTATGGAGGCGTCAGAACAACTTAATATTTCCGTACTACAAAAAAATATTACCAAGTATTTTGTTTGTTTTCCCAATTGGCGGA
>JAGYLD010000082.1 GCA_018401355.1 Bacteroidales bacterium | reverse complement strand
AATGAAAGAGTTTCCTCAATAACTTCTGATTCCTGAATGTGTTCGGGATAACTTTCCGGAACCTCTCTGGCTTCATATTCAATTCTATCTCTCATGTCTTCAAGGTCTTCAAAGTCTTCATCGAGTTTTTTCACCAATGCATTGCTATTTTCCAGGAGTTCTTTATCGTATGGTTGATTTTTAACAATACCACCCACAACTTTTTTCAAGTCATTGATATCCTTTTTCATGTCGAAAAGCACTTTATACAATAAGTCTCTTTCGGATATTGATGTTTGCTCGCCCTTCTTGTTATAAAGCACAGGCAGGTCCGTTGTATGATCCTCCGGCAAATATTTTTTCAGAGAAAAAGCGTTAATGGAGCGGCTTTCTTCAATGATGGATATTTGCTCTGTAATATTTTTGAGCTGGCGGATGTTTCCTGGCCAGCGATAATGCAGCAATACTTCCAGTGCATCTTGTTCAAGTATTAGCGGAGGCATGCGGTATTTCTCCGCAAAGTCAGATGCAAACTTCCTGAAAAGCAAATGGATATCTTCTTTCCTGTCGCGCAAAGGCGGAATCAGGATTGGTACGGTATTTAATCTATAAAACAGATCCTGGCGAAATTTTCCATCTTTTATTGATTCCGTGATATCGACATTGGTAGCAGCCACTACCCTCACATTGGTTTTTATAACCTTGGAAGAACCCACCTTAAGGAATTCTCCTGTTTCAAGAACCCTTAGCAGTCTGACCTGTGTTGATAATGGTAGTTCGGCTATTTCATCAAGAAATATGGTGCCACCGCCTGCAACTTCAAAGTATCCTTTTCGGGCTTCATGAGCCCCTGTGAAAGAGCCTTTCTCGTGGCCAAACAGTTCACTGTCTATGGTGCCTTCAGGAATGGCTCCACAGTTCACTGCTATATATGTTCCATGTTTTCTTGCACTTAACTGGTGGATGATTTTTGGAAAAACCTCTTTACCAACGCCACTTTCTCCCTGAATGAGCACGGTAAGGTCTGTAGGAGCTACCTGGGTAGCAATGTCAATTGCCCTGCCAAGCAACGGGGAGTTTCCGATGATTCCAAATCTCTGTTTTATGGCTTGTACATCCATCTGTTCTCACTTTTTCTAAGAAGCAGTTTACATCACGGGTAAAGTTAGTAAAAAATGTGGTATCAATCAGGGTTTCAAGTTGAGCGAATCAAGGCGATGTTTTATTGTATCGGCTTGATTAATCCTGGTGACCATTTTTAACTTCTTTCTTAATTCTCTGAATATGTCCTCTGCCAAGGGCTTTAACTTCGCAACCCAGTTCAAAGTATCTGCGGATTTTCTCATCACTGAGAATTCCAAAACAATCTATAACTGCAATGGATGAGCCGGCCCAGCGGACGATGTCATCCGGATCAAGGTCAAGGTATTGCTCATGTGGCACTGCCAGGATAAGGGCTTCCGCATTTTTCAATGCTTTTTCAAGATCCTTTTCAACACGAATATCTTTTAGTTGTTCCTGGTTTCGTTTGAAAAACCGTTTCCAGGATTTACCGGGAGCCGGATATTCTTCCTGAAGTTCCAACTCATACCAATGTTCGACATAGGGATCATGTACCCTGATCTCAGCACCCATCTCGGTTAGTTTTCTTACAACCATTTCACTTCCGCTGTATCTTGTATCCCCCACATCCTGACGGTAACTGGCACCACATAGCAAGACGTCTGAGCCTGCAATATATCGTGACATGTTCCTCAGGGCATCCCTGGTTAATTCTGCAACATGCAATGACCTGGTATCATTGATGTCGATGGCATTTGGCGTAATACGGAAAATGCTGTCGCCATCCTCAAATCCAAGGATATGTTTGTAAGCCCAGTATCCCAGGCCTCCATCTTTCGGAAGGCAATAACCTCCAATTCCTGGGCCAGGAAAGATCATATTGGAATGCGTAGGTCGCATTTTAATGGCATTGATGACCTTGATCAGGTCGACACCATTTCTTTCGGCAAACAGGCTCCATTCATTCAGGAATGCCAGGATGGTAGCCCTGTAAGAATTCTCAACAATCTTAGTTGTTTCAGATTCAATGGGCCTGTCCATAACTGTTAGAGGGAAATCCTTGGTATTAAGTACTTCGTGCAGGAATTTTTCGACACGTTTTCTTGCTTCAGTGTTGCAACCTGAACAAACACGCCAGAAATCCCTGATGCTGGCAACATATTCTTTTCCAGGCATGACCCTTTCAAAGCTATGCGACAACAAAGGTGTTTTACTGAGGCCTCTTTTGGAGAATTCTTTCTTCAGGATGGGCCATGCGACAAATTCTGTTGTTCCCGGTGCCACAGTTGTTTCAATCAGTACAAGTGCGTTGGGAGGGATTTTCTCTCCAATGGTTTTCATGGTGGCTTCCAATGCAGCCATATCCACTTCACCATTTTTCATGTTTCCCATCTCGTTTTTTGAGTAGTCGCACTGCACATCAACAACGACTACATCGGCAAAATTCAAACAATCACTGTTATATGTTGCAATAAGTGTTTTTTCCTTTAAAACGCAACGGTCTATGAGTTCGTCGACTTCCGGGTCTTCGGCTTTCACAGGAGAAATACCCTTGTTCAACATTGGTATCTTCCAGTAACTTCTTACACTGGGCCTTTGACAACCAATAACGAACTTTGTGTAGTTGCCTTTCTCATCCTTTGTGTCAGCAATGATGGCGGCCATAACCGCACCTACAAAGCCAACTCCCATAACCACAACAACTTCTTTTCCCTCATTTTTAGCCTGATCAGCCAGATTTCTGACTCGATCCAATTCCTTGTTATAATTTTCTTTTTTTGGAATTTCAAAGCTTTCCCCTGCCGGGCTTACCGAATACCTGGTTTTATCCATAATTTTTAGCGATTAAGTGAATTTATCTGATTTCCGCGTTGATCTCCTTGCCAAGGTTGTGAATAATGATGTTGACAACCTTATCTACTTGCTTATCAGTTAAAGTTTTCTTCCTGTCCTGGAAAATGATATTTACAGCATAGGATTTCTTTCCCTCTTTAATTTTGTCTCCTTCGTAAACATCAAAAAGCCCAACCGATTTTATGATATGTTTGTCGGACTTATTGATAATGGATTCAATCTGTTCAAACCTGGTATTTTTATCCACAAGCAATGCCAGGTCCCTTCTTACCTCAGGGAATTTAGGAATCTCGTAAAAGTTGATATTATCTGGAATACTGTTTAGAAGCAATTGCCAGTCGATTTCTCCATAAAATACAGGTTGTCTGATCTCAAAATGGTTAAGCACTTCATTATGAATCAATCCAAATTCAGCAAGCTTTTTATCATTAATAAGATAGTTGAGTGCGTATTGGTAGTAAGGTGAAGGTTCTTCAGTGACTGAAACATTTTTCATGTCAACGCCCATACGGAATAAAACCTGGTTGATGAATGATTTCAGTGAATAAAAATCAACTTGTTGATCACTGAGATTCCAGTTTTCATGGTGTTGTCTTCCTGAAATGAACAGAGACAGATATTTTTTTTCATGATACTTCTTAAGTACATCTTTCCCGTCGATTTTTGTAGATTTTTTCACATAGGAATAACCAAATTCATAGAACCGCAGGTTAAGTGATTTTCTGTTTTGATTGTAAACAATACTTTCCAGTCCACCAAATAATAATGACTGACGCATTACGTCAAGGTCTGAACTCAAAGGGTTAAAAAGAGTTACATTGTTTTTGGGCTCAAATCCTGCAATTTTTTTCGAGTATTCAGATTTTGTCAGCGAATTGGTCATGATCTCTGAAAACCCTTCACTGCTCAGCATATCTGCAACGGTATTTTGTACTTTTTCAGGATCTGGCTTTTTGGTGAAGGAGATGGATGCATTGAGCTTGTCTCCAATCTCAACGTTATTATAACCATATATCCGCAGAATTTCTTCGATAACATCTACCTCAGCAACAACATCACAACGGTATGTTGGAACAGAGAGCTTCATTTCATCGGCATTTTTTTCCAGGATGTCAAATTCAAGATTTTTAAGGATATTTCTAATGATATTGGCATCGATATTTTTACCAATGACCTTGCAAACATTATTAATGCTAATGTTAATATTTTTGTTTTGGACAGGTTCGGGATATTCATCAACAATTTCGGATGATATATTTCCTCCGGCAATTTCTTTGATCATCATGGCAGCTCTTTTCAGGGCGTATATTGTAATGTTTGGATCAGCCCCTCTCTCAAAGCGGAATGAAGCATCTGTTTGCAAAGCATGATGTTTGGATGTCATTCTGATGTGTGCCGGGTCAAAATATGCACTTTCAATGAAAATATCGGTTGTATCTTCTGTGACTCCGGAGAAGGCACCTCCAAATACGCCTGCAATACACATTCCATCATTTTCATCACAGATCATGAGGTCTGTTTCGCGTAGATCTCTTTTTATGCCATCAAGGGTAATAAAAGTCTCATCTTTATGGGCTTTTCTTACAACAACCTTTTGACCTTTGATCTTTGATGCATCGAATGCATGAAGTGGCTGCCCTGTTTCCATCAGAACAAAATTCGTTATGTCAACGATATTATTGATGGGTCTGATGCCAATGGCATTCAAGCGGTTTTTTAACCAGGATGGGGACTCAGTTACATGAATTCCTTTCATGGTTATGCCGGAGTAGCGTGGACAAGCAATGGTATCCTCAACAACAACTTTTACAGGAAGGCTGGTATCCTCAACCTTAAAGGTTTCCACGGAAGGTTTTGATAGTTTAAGTTTCTTATGATTTTGCTGGATCATGGCAGCCATGAGGTCCCTTGCAACCCCGTAATGGGATGTAGCGTCTGTGCGATTTGGTGTGAGGCCTATCTCAAACACCCAGTCTTCCTGGATGTCGAAATATTTCTTTGCCGGTTTTCCGATTTCAGCACCTTCATCCAACACCATGATTCCATCATGCGTGTTACCCAAACCAATTTCATCTTCAGCGCAAATCATGCCTTGAGAGGTCTCGCCACGAATTTTAGCTTTTTTAATTTCAAACTCCTTATCACCCATATAAAGGGTAGTTCCAGGGGTTGCCACTACTACTTTTTGACCTGCGGCGACATTTGGGGCTCCGCAAACGATGGGCAGGGGCTCTTCTGATCCTATATCTACCTTTGTTATACTTAGTTTGTCAGCATTTGGATGTTTTTCACAGGAAATGACCTTGCCAATAACAATGCCTTCAAGGCCTCCTTTCACAGCTTCAAATTTTTCCAGTCCTTCAACTTCCAGTCCGCTGCTTGTAAGTGTTTCTGATATCTCAATGGGATCCATCCCTTCAATGTCGATATATTCCTTAAGCCAGTTGTATGAGATTTTCATCGGGCAAGATATTTGAGCAACAAAAGTAATGAATTTAATTGAGTTCTTAGCTTATATCCACCCATGAAGGGGCTGTCTTATTGAGATATTTAAGGTGTTTTGCTATGGGTAGATTTTCACTTTTCGAAAGTGACGGGTCTTTATCCAGGATTTCCCTGGCAAGGTTTCTGGCATACTTTAGAATTTTTTCGTCTTTTATTATGTTTGCTATTTTTAGGTCAAGCAATCCACTTTGCTGGGTTCCCTGTAAATCGCCCGGACCTCTAAGCCGCAGATCCGCCTCGGCAATTTCAAAACCATCGTTTGTATTTACCATTGTATTTAACCTGCTTCTTGCCTCATTTGATAATTTATCATGTGACATCAGTATACAATAGGATTGATCGGCACCACGCCCCACCCTCCCTCTTAGCTGGTGAAGTTGAGATAATCCGAAACGTTCCGCATTTTCAATAACCATTACACTTGCATTGGGAATATCAACACCTACCTCTATAACTGTAGTGGCCACCATAATTTGCGTTTCGCCTTTGATAAACCGCTGCATTTCATACTCTTTTTCCTTTGCTTTCATTTTACCATGAACAATGCTTATGGCATAATCAGGTAAAGGAAATGCCCTTTGAATGCTCTCATACCCATCCAACAGGTCCTTTAAGTCCAGTTTTTCTGATTCCTTTATTAATGGATACACAATATAGATCTGTCGACCTTGTTTTATTTGATCCTTTATAAATCCGAACAGTTTTAATCTTGCCGAATCATAATAATGATAGGTTTTAACGGGTTTTCTTCCCGGAGGTAATTCATCGATTATGCTGATATCCAGGTCGCCATATAATGTCATAGCCAACGTTCTTGGAATTGGGGTCGCAGTCATGACAAGGATATGTGGTGGAGTGATATTTTTAACCCAGAGTTTGGCACGTTGTGCCACTCCAAATCTATGTTGCTCATCGATGATAACCAGGGCAAGATTTTTGAACCTGACATTGTCTTCGATCAGGGCATGTGTTCCGATAAGCAAGTGAAGGTTTCCATTGATAAGGTTTTCATGGATAACCTTTCTTTCAGTGGATTTTGTTGATCCGGTAAGCAAATTGATTTGAACATTGAGTCCCTCCAGCATTCTGGAGATGGTATTAAAATGTTGATTTGCCAGGATTTCTGTGGGTGCCATTAAGCAAGTCTGGTAACCATTATCAAGCGCTATCAAAGCTGACATCAGGGCCACCAGGGTCTTGCCGCTTCCAACATCTCCCTGCAACAAACGGTTCATTTGTGATCCCGAGCCCATGTCTGCACGTATTTCACGAATTACTTTTTTTTGTGCACCGGTAAGTTCAAATGGAAGTTTTTTCTTATAGAATTCATTAACATAATTTCCGACCCTGGTAAAGATCCTTCCCTTTGATCTTTTCATTCTGGTTATTTTATAAACCAGCAATCTTAACTGAATGAAGAATAGTTCCTCAAATTTCAAACGAGCCTGTGCTTTTTGCAGTTGTTCCTGGCTTTCGGGGAAGTGGATATTGAGTAATGCTTTTTCCCTGTTTGTTAATGCCAGGTTTTTGATTATCTGATTACTTAACACCTCCGGTATTTTTCCTTCAGTGCTTTTTAAGAGGGTTTTTACAAGTTTACTAATATTTTTACTGGAAAGACCTTTTGATTTTAGTTTTTCTGTACTGCTGTAAAATCCCTCCAGTCTGTTAGAAACCGGGTCATCATGTTCAGGAACAGGATCAATATCAGGATGTGGTATGTTATATTTATTATTAAAAATACTGGGTTTCCCAAAGACAATATATTCCTTATCAGGGTCAAACTTATCCATAAACCATCTGATCCCCTTGAACCATACCAGTTCAATGGCTCCTGTATCATCATGAAATGTGGCAGTCAGCCTTTTTGCCCTTGGAGATCCAACGATTTGCATGTTGGAAATTTTCCCTTTGAGTTGTATATATGCAAGGTCTCCTGAAATATCCTTTATTTTATGGACCTTGCTTTTATCAACATATCTAAATGGGTAGTAATGAAGCAGGTCTATGAATTTGAATATACCAAGTTCTTTATTCAGCAGTTGAGCCCTTTTAGGTCCTACGCCTTTTAAATATTCTATGGGTGTTTCAAGGATACTTATGTTCATCCTGGATAAAAGAGAATTTGTGATCAAATTTAAATAAAATCACTTCAAACAAAAAATCCTCCCGATGGGGGGAGGATTTTGATAATTTACCTGTGCATATATGTTATTAGAATTCCCAGAGGTCGTGTTCAAAGCGCATGAGTTCATTTTTGACTCTTTCAGCTTCGTAGAGAGCTTCCAGTCCTGATGCATATTCTGATATTCTTCTGTCGTATACATTAGATTCTTTGTAAACGAGGCTGCCGAACATTCTTTTCCAGAATATGTCGTCGTAGGTAAGCCTCATAGCATCATTGTGTCTGTTGTACACGAGCGACTTAGCAAATACGGGTCTTGCTTCAGGGAAGTATACCCAAAATAGTGGTTCTGGAAATTCTTCTCCATTCATTTCTTTCATCATCACCGGGCAAATACCTATGATCCTCACCAGCATTTGTGATCTTTGCTTATCGAAATACCAGTCTTCCTTTATCCTGAACCTCATGATCTTGGTTGGGTCAAAGTTAGTGTAGACCACAGAATCGAATTCATTGTAGGGTGGATCTGGCCTCTTAAATGTTTTATGCAGCGTGTCAACTTGCCGGTTGACCACTTCCTGGTGTGTAAGTGGTACAAGGAATTCATCAGTTGTAGACACATCATATGCAGTGATGGTTCCTTCCTTGAGAGCGTCCATGATCACAGTGATAAGGTTTCTCCAGTGGTTATGAGGTTCGACAGGATAGTAGAAAGGTTGGTTTATTTTCTGCCGCATGTCAATAACCCGCCATAACCTTTTTTGCCACATAACATCGGCTTTACGAAGTGGGGGGTAGGGTACGGGTTTGGTATTGATGAATCCGCCGCCATCAGCAAATAATCCATCCACCGGTGGTTCATTATTATAAACCTGTGCTGGAGCTTTCTCATGTGTCGCGATGATGATTGCCAACAATACTAGGATTACACTTAAATGTCTCATATAGTAACCTCCTGATAGTTTTTTATTTAATTTCCAGATTGACTGGGTTAAGGCTTCTCAGCCCGTCGGGGCCTTCAGCCTGAATATTTTCGAAAAGGAACCTTTGTCCCCGTCGAGAATTTTGGATAATATTCACCATTTCTTCATTAAACTGGTTGCCTCTGGCATTTTTCTGAACGAGATCACCTCCTATAATGGTGATCATCTTGAATGATGTGACTCTGAAGTAAAGGTCGAATTCAAAGTCTTTCATTTCAGGAATGATGGCACCTGCTGCAAGGAATGTATTTTTTTCAATGGCTCCCTGTACCATTCCTCCAATCTCAGCTATCGGTGAAGGAACTTTCTTTACACGGAATTCAGCAGATCCCATGTTCATTGCCTGTCCCTGATAATCAGCAGAAGCTGAAATAACTGCTTTTCTGGCACCTTTAGGTACCCTTACGATCCAGTCCCCCTTGCTGGCAGGATCAGACTTAATTGAACCTGTTGAAATTCTTGGGCGAATCTTTTCCTTTGCGATACCAGGAACAGATATTGAAACCGGGTTATCGACTCCGATGTAAAATACATTCATTTTTGTTGCAGCCACAGTCAATGATGGAGGTGCAACAATATATTCATGGGAAAATGGATAAGATACTTCTTCACCTTCGGGGTCTTTGATTTTGATAAGACCGGCATATTTTTGAGGGCCTTCTGCATTGGCAGACCATTCCAGTTTAACAACACCATCTTCACCATCAATTCTTTGTGCCCTTGAGATATTGGAAGGGGTAATTTCATTGGCTCCCCTTAAAACGAGAACTTCAGGGCTTTGTTTTGTATCATAAGCAGCAACAAGCACTTCTGCTTCATAATTCTCACCTTTTAAAACGTAGCTTGTTTTGGGAATGACCTTGGCTTCTACTTCATCAAATTTAAAGTCAGAAATACTGATTTCATCAAACAACATGTTGATAACATCAAATTCTGCAGTTTGAACTTCGGCAATCATTTTGTTAAGGATAGTGATTTCTGCAGCGAGAATGGTATAGTAGAAATTATGTTTCTCCCAGCTCTCTCTTTGGCCGTTTGCATCATAATACTCGCCTTGCGTTTCCAGTCCAAGGTTCAATCTGTCTCTGAAATTGGTGTCAACCAATTGCTCCATTTTGTCTTTGTATTCTTCCAATTTAAGTCTTAGTTCCTTAGCTTTCCCCTGGTTAATGAAGTAGTTTGTTGTTCGATCATACTTATCTGTAGCCTTTACATCTCCAAGATTTAATTGAAGTTTCTTAACCGTTTTGTTAGGGTCCATTGGATCCGCGACCTCTTCAACCGTATAGTATTCCTGAATAGTAGTAAGTGAATCGGTTCTTTCTGAGAACATCACGATATCAAATTTGATTTTTTCAAGGTAATTGGTCATACCTACAGACAACTGTCTGGCTTCCTGCGCCCTTTCCCAAAAGGGGCCAACCTTGTTTTGGTTAAGATTGTACTGGAATTCAAACTGTTCGTAGGTATCATCAATTTTTGATTTGATCGTTTCGTTTGTGTCCTCCATACCTTCGTTTACAACGAGAAATGCGTCAAGAATGTCCTTGGATACATTGAGTGCCAGCAGGGCAGTCAACACCAGGTACAACATGGCGATCATCTTTTGTCGTGGAGTTTCTTTATATCCTGCCATAAAGCGTTATTTTTATTGCCTGTTGATGTACTTAAAGTTAATAAATTATCCAGGTAAATTAATATTCATGGCAGTAAGCATGTTGCCATAAACTTTATTCAAAGCAGTTACCCTGTCAGTAAGTTTATTCATCTCTTCTTCATACCTGGCAGTTTTTTCACTGGAGGTATTGATGGTTTGGAGGAACTGATGGAGAGTTTCCTGCAGTTGTTCAACAGATTCTACTTGTTTGCTTGACCCTTGCAGTTGAAGTTCGAAAGCTGCATTCAGGGCGGCAAGATTATCTTTGTATTGTTCTGTATTATCAACAGAAGCGTTAAGGTTTTCCAGATATTTTTCAATGGTTTTTTGCAGCATACCTGTTGATTCAACGCTTTGGTTGCTGGCCTGAAGCTGCAACTCGTAAACACTGTTAAGAGCAGACAGGTTATCGGATATCTTCCTCATTTGCTCATTGTATGCCTGTCCGTCGATTGATTGAATATTCAATGCATCGGCTGATTTTGTAAGGATTTCAGAGGATTTCAGGTAATGTTCTGCCAGTGAGTTTAGTGAACTTGATGCTGTTTTAACGCTTTCTGTATATTCTGATGTAGCAGTCAGTTCATCATCAACAGATTGAACAGCTTTCAGGTAAGAATCTTTCAGATTTACAGCACTTTCATTTACGGAGCGGATGTTGCTGGCGTATTCTTCGGAAACATTGGCATCTTCTGCAAGGACTTCTGATGTTTTCTTATAAGAGTCAGAAAGGTTT
>JAGYLD010000081.1 GCA_018401355.1 Bacteroidales bacterium | reverse complement strand
CAGGGCACAGGTAGCACATATTTATCTTTCTTTCCCCAGTTTCCCAACGAAAGAAGATTCCATCCAGCTGGAAGAAAAAATCAATAAAATATACCAGGAATTGAAGGATGATGCGGACTGGGCACAAATGGTTAAAAATTATTCAATGGACAAAGGAACCATCGAGCGTGGTGGTATTCTACCATGGTTTGGCTCCAACAGAATGGTGCCTGAGTTTATCCAGGAAGTTAAAACTTTAAAAGACTCAGGCGATATTTCAAGTCCTGTTCTCACCATGTTCGGATGGCATATATTACAATTAAAAGACCGTAAAAAACCAGGCTCCTATGAGGAAGAAAAAGAAGGCCTGAAAAGAAGACTTATCAAGGATTCAAGGGCAAAGAAAAGCCGTGAAGCTGTCATTAAAAGAATAAAGAAGGAATATGGCTATAAGGAATTTCCTGATGCTTTCAGCGAAGTATTCAGTATCATTGATACTACCTTCCTGAAAAAAAACTGGAAAGCAGAGAAAGCTGCAGGAATGGCCGATACTGTTATCATCATTGGAAAAGAAAAAATCACGCAAGAGGATTTTGCAAAATACCTGGAAAAGAACCAGATCAAGAGAGGCATAAAACAACAGGATGAATTTCTCAAAGAAATGCAAAAAAACTTTATCGATGAATCATGCCTTGCTTATGAAGATGACAGACTGGAAGAAAAATATCCTGAATTCAGGATGTTGATGCAGGAATACCATGATGGCATATTACTATTTAACCTGACCGATGAAAAGGTCTGGTCGAAAGCTGTTAAAGATACCACAGGGCTGATAGAGTATTATGAGAATAACAAAGAAAACTATATGTGGGATGAACGCCTTGACGCTACTATTTTTATTGTGAACCAGGGTCTGGACCCGGATAAAGTAAAAAACATGGTGAAATCAGGTTCCACCAATATGGAAATCCTGGATGCCTTTAACACAGAGGATAAGGAAATGGTCTTCATTGAATCAGATAAGTACCACAAGGGAGATAATTCCCTAATTGACAACATATCATGGTCAAAAGGTATCTCAAAAACCTTCAAAGTAAGTAATTATCCTGAATTAAAATCCAAAGAAGGGATCAGCGATAATGCCCTGGTATTTGTACGTGCCAATAATAAACTCAAACCACAGTATAAGGAACTGGATGAGGCTAGAGGCATTATTACCTCTGATTACCAGTCCTACCTTGAAGAACAATGGATCAAAGAATTGAAAGGCAAGTACTCGGTTGAAGTAGACGAATCTGTTTTGTCCAACATACAATAAACACCTGAGAACTTGAAGCCACTGAGATTCATCTTTATCTTAATTATATTTGCCGGTTGCCAGCCACAAAGCGACAGTGAAGATGAGAGTATTCTGGCACGTATGGATGATAAATATTTATATGAATCTGAACTGAAAGACATTCTGCCAAAGGACATTTCTGCCCGGGACAGCCTCATCCTGGTAAAAAACTATATCAATAACTGGATTACCAAGCAGGTCCTGATCAAAAAGGCAGAAAGGAACCTGACCAGGGAACAAAAGGATTTCTCAAGGCAAATCAAGGAATACAGGAATTCCCTGCTGGTATATGAATATGAAAAAAAACTGCTCCAACAGCAACTTGACACAGTTGTTGATGAATCACTGATCAGTCGATATTATGATGAAAATCGACAAAACTTCATTCTGAAACAGAATATTTATGCATACAACTTCCTGCAAATACCTGTTGAAGATGATCCTGAGGGCATACTTGAGAAGTTGTTCAATCAAAGCAATCCAAATGCCAAAGATTCAATTATTTCTTTGATGGTAAATATGTCGGGACTTTATGACCTAAGTGAAGATAACTGGCTCTCATTTAATGAGTTAAAAAGAATATTTCCGCAAACACTTTCAGGAATCAATGCCGATAACTTAGTAGGGCAGTCCTTCAAAAACAACAATGACAGCTTCATAACACTTCTTTCGATCACAAAAGAAGCCAAAAAAGGGGATGTGTCACCTCTTTTTTATGTACAGGAAGACATTCGTGAGATCATCATTGGTAAAAGAAGGGCAGAATTTATCAGACATATGCATAATGAGCTCGTAAATCAGGCCTATCAAAAGAAGGAAGCTGAGATCTATTAAACAATAATAAACAAATTGATTGGTTTATAATATATGACAACAGGACTTGGAAACGCTTTCAGAATGGTGATTATCATTCTGATAACAGTATCATTTTTTGGCCAGAGAGCCATTTCACAGGATAAGGTCATCGACAGGATTGTGGCTGTTGTTGGAAAGAACATCATACTGGAATCGGATGTTGAGAACCAATATTATCAATACAGGATGCAGGGAAATATCCAGGGTGGAGAAACCACCGTCAAATGCCAGATCCTGGAAAACCTGTTGTTCCAAAACCTCATGTTAAACCAGGCCGACCTTGACAGTGTGGAAGTAACAGAAAGCCAGATCGATCAAACCATGGAGCAGCGCCTGCGTTATTTTATTGCCCAGTTTGGTTCCAAAGAAGCCTTTGAAGATTATTATGGTAAATCTGTTGCCGAATTTAAAAATGAGTTTCGTGACGATATTAAGGATCAATTAATGATTGAAACCGTGCAACAGGGAATAACAACAAATGTAAACGTCACGCCTTCAGAAGTTAAAGAATATTACAACTCAATTCCCATAGATAGCCTCCCCCTCATCAACTCAGAAGTAGTTATTGGGCAAATTGTCAAAATGCCCCCCGTCAGCCTCGAGCAAAAGCTTGAGGTAAAAGAACGATTACGTGGTTTCCGTGACAGAATAAAAAATGGCGAAAACTTTTCCACACTTGCCATACTGTATTCTGAAGATCCGGGGTCAACAAAAAAAGGCGGAGAATTGGGCTTTTATGGGCGCGGGGAACTTTATCCTGAATTTGAAGCCATTGCATTTAAACTGGAAAAAGGGGAAGTATCAGAAATTGTCGAAACAGAAGCGGGTTTTCATATCATCCAAATGATTGAAAGGCGTGGTGAATATGTTAACGTAAGGCATATCCTGATCAGACCAAAAGTCTCCCCCGTAGATCTTGCAAAAGCAAAAGCACAACTTGATACCATTGCGGACCTGATCCGCAGCGACAGCATCTCTTTTGAAGAAGCCGTATTGGAATACTCCGACGACCCGGGAAAGAATAACGGAGGATTGCTGATCAACCCCATGACAGGGACCACAAAGTTTGAAGTCACCCAACTTGATCCAAGCGTATCTTTTGTAATTGATAAAATGAAAATTGGCCAGATATCAAATCCGGTAGCCATGGAGACTGATGACAAAAGACAAGCTTATCGCCTCCTTTATCTTATGAAAAGAACACTTCCTCACCGTGCCAATCTCAATGAGGATTATAACAGAGTCCAGGAATGGGCCCTTATGGAAAAACAGGACGAAGCTTTCAAAAAATGGATCAAAAAGAAAGCAGTTAAGACTTACATAAAGATCACAGAAAAATATCAGGATTGCGAATTTGAAAATGAATGGATCGTAAAAGAGAAATAGCTATATGAAATACTCTTCAGATGTTGAAGCCATTGATGCTTTCGTTGAAAAATATAACCAGCTAAGGTCTGAAATAGGGAAAGTAATTATCGGTCAGGATGAAGTCCTGAAAAATATCATCATCTCCATTTTCAGCAAGGGACATGGTTTGCTTGTAGGTGTCCCGGGACTTGCCAAGACACTGATGGTCAACACTATTTCCAAAGCCCTGGGGTTGGAATACAGCCGTATTCAATTTACACCTGACCTCATGCCCAGTGACATAATAGGTACTGAGATCCTGGATGAAACAAGAAGATTCAAATTTATCAGGGGCCCCATTTTTGCCAATATCATCCTTGCTGATGAGATCAACAGGACACCCCCAAAAACCCAATCCGCATTGCTGGAAGCCATGCAGGAAAAAGCCATCACCGTTGCAGGCCAGAACCACAAACTCAGTGAGCCATTTTTTGTGCTCGCCACTCAAAACCCCATCGAGCAGGAAGGCACCTATCCCCTGCCTGAAGCACAACTCGACAGGTTTATGTTCAACATCTGGCTTGACTATCCGGAGTTTGAGGAAGAAATCAACATCGTTAAAAGTACAACAACCGGTGAATTACCAGAACCTGAAGTTGTATTGCATTCCGAAGAAATTTTGTATTTTCAGCGTCTTATTCAGAAGATACCTGTTCCTGATAATGTATACGATTACGCTGTTAAGCTTTCCATTAAAACCAGGCCCTACAATGCCCAGGCACACCCATGGGCCAATGAATATTTGACCTGGGGAGCCGGACCAAGGGCCTCACAGTTCATGATCATCGGTGCAAAATGTCATGCCATATTAAATGGTAAATATTCACCCGATATTGAAGACGTCCAGGCTGTTTCTCTTCCTATCCTCAGACACAGAATCGTAAGAAATTATAAAGCAGAAGCAGAAGGGATCGGAGTTGAAAAGATTATCGATGAAATGGTTAAGACTTAAAATGTTATCTGTATGACTCCGGGCACAAACAGATTGATCGAGCAATTTTTTGCAATAAATACAACATATTCTTTATAAATACTTCAATACGTGATGAATAAAAAAAGGATCATTTCTATTATTTCCACGTTGGTTTTGATCGCGATCATCATTGCCATCGTATTTTCATCAGGAAAAACAACTTCGGAAACCATAATGGTAGAAGTTAAACAAGGAGAATTCAGGATTAATGTTACCACGACAGGAGAGCTTGAAGCCAAAAACTCCAAAAAGATCATTGGCCCCAGCAACCTGCGTGAATTCAGAATCTGGGAGTTAAAGATCGAAGACATTATTCCCGATGGTACGGTTGTGGACTCCGGCCAGTACGTTGCCCGGCTCGACAAGACAGAATTTGCCAACAAATTAAAAGACAAAGAAATAGACCTTGAACAAGCCCAGACACAGTTTACAAAAACCCAGCTTGATACTACCCTTGAGCTCCGGGAAGCCAGAAATGAATTGATCAACCTGCATTACAACCTTGAGGAGAGACAGATTGCCGTTGACCAGTCCATCTATGAACCTCCGGCCACCCAGCGCCAGGTTCAGATCGACCTCGACAAGGCGAAAAGAACATACCAACAAGCGCTGAACAATTACGAAGTCAAAAAGAAAAAGGCCAATGCCAATATGAATGAAATTGGTGCGGAACTCAGGAAAAATCAGCAGGAATATGATCAGATGAAAGCGCTGGAGAAAGAGTTCAGGATCGTGGCACCCCAATCCGGTATGGTAATATATCGCCGCCGCTGGGATGGCCAGAAACAGGGCATCGGATCAACCATTAACATGTGGGATCCTGTGGTAGCTGAACTACCCGATCTGAGCACCATGATATCAAAAACCTATGTGAACGAGATCGACATCAGCAAAGTAAAAACGGGACAGCCTGTAGAAATTGGAGTGGATGCTTTTCCTGAAAAAAGCTATACAGGGGAAGTAACGGAGGTAGCCAATATAGGTGAACAGCTGCGAAACACAAATGCCAAGGTTTTCGAGGTCATCATACAGATCAATGAATTTGACTCTATACTCAGACCGGCAATGACCACGAAAAACACCATTATCACAGACATCGTAGATAGCGTCTTGTACTTACCTATTGAATGTATCCATGGAAACGACAGCATCTCATACGTTTTTATGCCGGGGATAAAACAACAGGTTATTGTAGGCAAGAGCAATGAGAATGAGATCATTATCAGAGAAGGTCTGAAAAATGGTGATGAGGTTTACCTGCTTGCCCCCGAAATTGCTGAGGATTACCGTATCCGCTTCCTGGACGATGAGATACTGAAAATATACAAAGAAGAAGAAAGAAAAAAAGAAGAAGCTTTTAAAAACCAGAAAAGCAGCTGGGACGAGTCCAATGAAAAAAAACGTAATCAAAAGGACCCATCAAAAAAGCCACAGGGAGGTAAGATGAAACGTCCTGCCAAGTAAAAAACGTAAACCATGCAGAGATACCTACTCATATTCAACATTGCCCTGGAAGCGGTCATGGCAAACAAGTTCAGATCCTTCCTTACCACCCTGGGCATCATCTTTGGGGTAGCTGCTGTGATTGCCATGATGGCCATCGGTAACGGTGCAAAGAAAGAGATCCTCGACCAGATGAAGCTGGTGGGTGTGAATAACATCGTGATCACACCATCCGACAATGACCTCGGCATGAGCGAAGAAGATGATGAAGAAGGAAAAGCGGCAAGCAAGAAATTCTCACCAGGATTAACGCTGAAAGATGCGGAATCCATCCAGGAAATCATACCTACTGTTATCTCCATCAGCCCGGAAGTAACCTTTGAATCATACATCATTAAAGACGGCAGGAGAAAATCAGCCAGGCTTAACGGTGTTACACCGGAGTTTTTTAAAGTATATAACCTGGAACTCAACAAAGGAAAATTTTTCACGGATGTACACATGAATATGGCTGCCCCGGTATGTGTCATTGGACCTTCTATCAAATCAAATTTCTTCCCTAATGAAAACCCATTGGGCAAATACATTAAGTGTGGACACGTATGGTTAAAAGTCATTGGCGTTTTGAAAGACAGGATTACCTCTGTCAGCAACACCAAAGACCTGGGCATCAGCGAATACAGCAATGACCTGTATGTACCATTACAAACGGTGTTGCTAAGATTCAAAGACCGTTCCCTGATCAACTCCCAGTCGGTATTCGGTGGCGGATCCAGCATCACCATAAGAGGCGGACGTGTTTCCTTTTTCAGTTCAGGATCACAGGATGATGCAAACAAAAACCAACTTGATAAAGTAGTGGTGCAGGTGAAGGAAAGTGCTAACCTTGTCCCAACCACCGAATTAATTAAAAAAATGCTGCTTAGAAGACATATGGAGGTAGAAGATTTTGAGGTCAAGGTACCTGAACTGCTATTAAAACAGGAACAAAGAACCAAGGATATCTTCAATGTGGTCCTGGCCGTCATCGCAGGAATATCCCTTATCGTTGGCGGCATCGGTATTATGAACATCATGCTTGCATCAGTGCTTGAAAGAACAAAAGAGATTGGCGTGCGACAAGCCACAGGAGCCACAAGAAAAGATATTATCATTCAATTCCTGATGGAAGCCATATTAATTAGTATTTCCGGAGGATTCATCGGAGTCGTTATTGGTGTGGCTTTTTCAAAGATCATCATGGAGACAACAGGAATATTAACCATCATATCTTTCCTGTCGATTTTCATTTCTTTCGGCGTTTCGGCAGCCATTGGCATCGTGTTTGGTTATATGCCTGCGAAGAGGGCTGCAGAACAAGATCCCGTTGTTTCACTCAGATACGAATAAGAAATTTGCCACATGAAAAGGATAATAAAAAAAATTTTGATCCCTGTTATAATGGTTTCACTGTTTGAAGTCCAGGCTCAGCAGGAAACCACCAATTTAACACTCGATGATGTTATTTTCATTGCAAAGCAGCAATCACCTGAAGCTCTTATTGCCAAGCACAGATTCAGGAGAAGCTACTGGGAATACAGGACTTTTAAAGCCAATTATCTTCCTTTGCTCCGTCTTGACGGTACCATTCCCAATTTTAACCGTTCCATCGATAAAATCACACAAAACGATGGTTCGGATATTTTCCGGGAAAGACAGTTTTCAACAACTTCCCTGGATCTCTCGCTGAATCAGAATATCGGTTTCACTGGCGGGGAACTTTTCCTGAGTACAGGACTGGAAAGGCTTGATAATTTCACGGACTCCACAACACAAACATCATACTTGTCCACACCCGTGAACATCGGCTACCGGCAACCAATTTTTCAATACAATGCATACAAGTGGGATAAAAAGATCGAGCCTCTGAAATATGACCTGGCAGAAAGGCAATATCTGGAAAACTTGGAGGATGTTTCAATCAAATCCATTAACTACTTCTTCAACCTCCTGCTGGCACAGATCGAGCGGGATATTTCGCTTAAAAATTACAGCAACTACGATACTTTATATAATATTGCCAAAGGAAGGTACGTGCTGGGAAAGATAGCAGAAAATGAACTGCTCCAGCTGGAACTTAACCTTCTCAGGGCAGAAGCTACCGTGGAAACAGCAGAGCTAAATCTGGAAAACAACCTCTTCATGCTAAAGTCCTTTTTAAGAATCCAGGATGACAACCCCATTGAGCTTATCCCTCCAAAAGAAACGTTTCATTTTGTTGTTGAGGCAGCTACGGCCATCGACCAGGCCAAAAATAATACATCCACAGCCCTGGATTTCCAAAGGAGGATGCTTGAAGCTGAAAGTGAAGTCAACCGTGCCAAAATGGAAAATCGCTTCGATGCGGAATTATTTGCCGTTTTTGGATTAACCCAGTCTGCAGAACTGTTTTCCAATGCTTATAATAACCCCCAGGACCAGCAACAGGTGAGCTTGGGCATTCACATTCCGATCCTGGACTGGGGGCTGGCCAAAGGAAGCATTAAAATGGCAGAATCCAGCCAGGAGCTGATCAGAACATCCGTTGAACAGGAAATGATCGACTTTGAACAAAACATTTTTTTGACTGTTATGAAGTTTAACATGCAGAAAAATCAGTTAAAGATTGCTGCAAAAGCTGATACAGTTGCTCAAAAAAGATTTGAGGTAACACAAAAAAGATATATGATTGGCAAAGTCAACGATGTTCTGGAACTCAACAATGCACAAATTGATAATGATAACTCCAAGAAAGACTATTTCAGGGCACTGCGTGACTACTGGCTCAATTATTATGATCTTCGGAAATTTACTTTATACGATTTCCGGTTAAACAAACCTATTTCTTTTGATTTGGGAGAAATCGGTTATTTAGATTAAGAGATTTATTACGTATTATCAATTAAAAATTAAAATAAATATTATGGCAGTTTTAGTAGGTAGAAAAGCACCTTTATTCGAAGCCGACGCAGTAGTCAATGGTGGAGAATTTGTTGAAAAATTTTCACTGGATCAATACATTGGTAAAAAACATGTGGTATTCTTCTTCTACCCATTGGATTTTACTTTTGTTTGTCCAACTGAGATTCTTGCATTCCAGGAAAAGCTTGAAGAGTTTGAAAAAAGGGATGTAACAGTCGTAGCCTGCTCCATCGACTCAAAATTCTCGCACTGGGCATGGCTGAACACACCGGTCGATAAAGGCGGTATCCAGGGTGTCAAATTCCCTATCGTCTCCGACCTCTCCAAAACCATCTCGGAAAACTACGATGTGCTTGCAGGAGAATATGATTACAATGAAGAAGGGGAAATGGAATTTGAAGGCGAACCCGTAGCTTACAGGGGACTTTTTCTTATTGACAAACAGGGTGTTGTGCGCCACCAGGTTGTAAACGACCAGCCATTAGGCCGTAGCGTGGAAGAAACTCTCAGGATGGTGGATGCCCTCCAGTATTTCGAAGAGCATGGCGAAGTTTGCCCGGCCGACTGGCACAAAGGCGACGAAGCTATGCAGGCAACCGCTGAAGGTGTTGCTTCCTATCTTGGAAAAAAGCACAAACACTAAAGAAACTTGAATATCAGAAAGCCGGTAGTTTATGCCGGCTTTTTTTTATTCCACCAGAATCTCATCCGCAAAGATCCATGCCGGATTTCCATCCCCTACATGCCATTCCGGACAAACACCCCGGTTTTTGGCGATGATTTTTATAAACCTTGTCTCAACACCCGGTTCCCTAAGAGTGAACTCTTTGATAATACCCCCGCCTTGCCTTTCATCCACATCATTCTTAATGTTTCCGGCAAGCCGAAAATCCTTTTTATCCCTGGACAAATAAAAACTCACCTCCACAGGCATGAAAATCCAGGATCCCTGGTCCTGCAAAAAACCTATTCCTATTGAATTGACTTCCTGCAATTTCCCGAGATCAAGAATAACTTCCAGGTCCACTCCATAATATCCCTGCCAGAATCCTGTCCTGAAATTGTCCCCTCCCCGCAACTGGTCGATGAGTGCAATATCGCCGCCGGCAGTGTACTGAGAGCTGTAAGGATGCCTGATCTCCAGACTCCTGCCTTCAGGCATCCTGTTAAAACTTGCTTCGATAGCCTTGCTTGGTGACAAACCATCTTTTGTGGCGAATGCTTTAATCGTGGTGTTTTCTGTAATGGTCAGCGGTGATTCATATTTTATTGAACTTTCTGTTGGATTCGAACCATCGAGTGTGTAATAAATAGTGCACCCTTCCAGGATGGTTCCAAGGGCCACTTCCATCCGGTCGGTAAAGGTCCTGCCATCAGCCATCACATAAGGGACCGGTGTGATAAGAAACTCATCGATCACTGAAACTGGCCGGTCTGCTTTTCCTGTACCCCAGGATTTACCGGGCTGGCTTCCCATCTCTAACTGCAAAAGCCCTCCGTTCACAATGTCATCCTGGGTGATGAAACTTGCAGGATGATTGCTGCCATTGAGGGAAGCAGATTGGATATATTTGTTTTTCATGGAATTACCATCAGCTACGATCCTGAATTTCTTTCCGTTCTCAAGGTTTATGGTGACCTTTTCAAATTCAGGGCTTCCCATTGCATACTCCGTACTTCCCGGCACAACAGGATAAAATCCCATAGCACTAAGCACATACCAGGCCGACATCTGTCCGCAATCTTCATTGCCACACAGTCCGTCAGGCTGATCCGTATAGAGCTCATGCATGATCTTTCTCACCAGCTCCTGAGTTTTCCAGGGCTGCCCGGAATAGTTGTACAGGTAAGCCATATGATGGCTGGGCTCGTTGCCGTGTGCGTATTGCCCCACCAGGCCGGTGATGTCAGACTGGTGCCTTCCTGACAAGCCTTTCTCTTCTGAAAACATCTGGTCCAGCTTGCTGTTGAAGTTCTCTTCCCCACCCATCAGCCTGATCAGGCCACTGATATCCTGGGGAACAAAGAAATTGTACTGCCAGGTGTTGGCTTCTGTCAGCATGAAGTTCACTTCGGTCGGATCAAATGGCGTGACAAACTGCCCGTTGATCTTACCCCGCATGAATA
>JAGYLD010000080.1 GCA_018401355.1 Bacteroidales bacterium | reverse complement strand
TTTCTTCGGACTGTATCCTGAAGCCAATTATGGTCCCAATATAGATATCTATAACGGAGCGGCTCCATTTGGCATGGAACTGGAAGGCAAAAAATACCTCAACGGGCTGAAAGTAGCATTCGGACCGGAGCTCTGGTGGGGAGCAAATCCTGCAATCCTCGCTAAATACAGCAAAAATATTGCCGGCTACGCGATCACTGGTATATACCATGAAGACCTGGATGAACAGGCTCCTGCGGTCAGTTCATTTGCCATACCGTCGCCCCCGACAAGAAGAGTAACATTGCATGTGCAAAAATATTTTGGTGCCCTCGGGGTGGAAATGGGTGGAATATGGGCAGGACAACCCCGCATCGGGGAAACGTTCCAACTCGTGAACGAAGAGGATGATTCATATACCGTTTATGAGGATGAAATTAATATGAAAGACACCTGGGGTGGAAAAATGAAAGTCACCTATACAGCGGGTCCGGTAAGATGGTATGCACAGGGTGCTGCCATGGGACTTGTTGCAGGTGGAGGTGCAGATTATACAAGAACATACACAGGATGGAAACTAAAAGACAGTGGAAGTGGAAACCAGTATAACTTCTTAACCGGTTTTGCATATACGCTCGGCAGTTTTCAATTTGCCCCCAATTTCCTGTGGCAAAAGCCACTTATTGGTCCTATGCCATCCGATCTCCCGGCACCGGGAAGAGCAAGGAATATTCTGGACGATCCCTTTGCTGTAAGACTGAACAGAGAAACTGTTGCGGGAGAATTCCTGTTTACCTTCGATCCGACACCCGGCACCTGGATGTACGAATGGGACAACGACCTGGTTGAAGATGCGCCCATTGCAGTGAGTGCCGGCTTCGTATATCGCCACCACCCTACAACCCAGGATGCAGCCATTGGAATTCTGGCAAATGGCCGGACAACCTTTGCCTTTCCGGGTGCCCCTCCGGCCAGGGATCTCTGGGAAGTATACACACGCATCGTCTCCAAGCTGAATCCGGAATTTGGATTCATAGCAAACCTGTATGGAGGAGATGCAGAAGCAAATGGAAGTGATGCCCGGCTGATCAGGCGATTTGGAGGCGATCTCAGGATGGTTTATAAAAACACCAAACTTACTTCAATGGCAAAAGTGAACGACTGGGGACCCTACGATTATCATCGGGATTTTAACCTCACCTATCCTCTGCAGGTGATGATCGACCTTTCCACCTCTGTGTCGAAACCACAATGGTTTAATTTACCGGAAACCAGGCTGGGACTTCGGTTTACGCAGCGTACACTTAACGAATACTCGCCGCGCTATTGTCCAATGCGAAGTATTGATATCAATGGCGACTATGCATGTGATCCAACAATACCGGGCCAACCCAATGGCGTAGAATGGGAGATCAGAACTTATTTACATTTTAACATTGGCATGTAGCCAGATAAAAGTGAAGAAAATGAAAAAGATACAACATATACATCCGGTTATTGCCCTTCTTATGACGGCCTTGCTGGTCTTTACAGTAAGCTGCGAAAGGGATTTTGACGAACTGGAACCTGCCGGGTTTCCAACGACTCCAGAAGTATTTATTGATGGTTTCAGCGCAGGGTTGGCCTATGCTGCTTTTGGCGGTTCAAACGTAACCGCTTTTGCTGTTGACGAAGAAGTGAAATATGCAGGAACATCCTCAATGAGATTTGCTGTACCCGATGCAGGTGACCCGGAGGGAGCATATGCAGGAGGAGTATACTACACCGCTGAAGGAAGAGATCTTTCCGGTTATGATGCACTTACCTTCTGGGCAAAGGCTTCCAAATCGGCCACGATCGACCTGGTCGGATTCGGAAATGATCTCAAAGATTCAAAATACCTTGCTTATCTGCAGGGTTTGAAGATAAATACCAACTGGAAGAAATACATTATTCCGATTCCAGAGGCATCCCGCCTGACAGAAGAGAAAGGAATGTTCTATTATTCGGAAGGACCGGAAGACGGGCTGGGGTATACCTTCTGGATTGATGAGCTCAAATTTGAAAAACTTGGGACCCTTGCTCATAAGCGTCCCATAATATTTAACGGAGAAGATGCCGTTGAATCGACAGTAAATGGTATCCGGATTCCCCTGACCGGGACAAGCTTCATTTTCAATATGCCCAATGGTATCGACCAGACCGTTTACACCTCTTCAGCATATTTCAATTTTACCTCATCAAATGCCACTGTCGCAACCATCGACAGCACAGGCATGGTATCGGTTCTGTCCGAGGGAACCTCTGTGATTACTGCTAAGTCAGGCGATGTGGATGCAGGAGGCTCGCTGACCATTAATTCTGCCGGTGATTTTACACATGCTCCTGAACCCACAATTCCGGCAGAAAGGGTGATCTCCATTTTTAGTGATGCATACAGCAATGTACCTGTAGACTTCTACAATGGATACTGGGAACCTTACCAGACCACACTTTCGGCGGATTTTAAAGTAAATGATGATAATGTACTGAATTATACCAACTTTAACTTTGTTGGCATTCAGTTTACCTCCCCGCCCATTGATGCATCCAACACAGACACCCTGCATATGGATGTGTGGATTCCGAATGCAGTGACTGCGGCAGATAAACTATCAGTAACAATAGTGGATATGGGAGCAGATGGTGCGCTGGATGGCAATGACCCCTCAATCTCTTATGAAATACCCGGTCCACTGACCTCCCAAACCTGGATCAGTGTGGATATCAGTATTTCCGCATTATCGAGCAAAAGCAGGCTGGCTCAGATTATTCTTGAGAACCTCAGCACCTCCCTGTCCGGTTTTTACCTGGACAATATATACCTGTATGGCTCTGCCGGAGGAACAACCGAAGGACCATCAGAAGCTGCACCAGCACCCCCTGCAAGGGAAGCCGGAGATGTGGTCTCCATCTACAGTGATATATATACGAACCTCGAAGGGACCGATTATCCCGACTGGGGACAGGTAACGGTCCTTTCAGGCACAACCGTTGCAGATGACAATACCCTGAAACTCGCTAATTTAGATTACCAGGGAATTCAATTGGCAGCAAGCCAGGATATCACAGGCATGGAATACCTGCACCTTGATTTCTGGACAGAAAACTCTTCCAGCCTCAATGTCTACCTGATCAGTTCCGGTCCCGTAGAAAAAGCCTATGCGCTAACGGTACCAACATCAGGATGGTCGGGTGTTGACATACCCTTGTCAGATTTTTCACCAGTAGACCTCGCTGATCTTATCCAGCTTAAATTTGATGGAAATGGTGATATTTATCTTGATAATATCTATTTCTATACTGCTGGCGGAGGCGGAGGTGGAAACGGAACATGCGAAGATCCAACGGAAGCGCCACCTGCACCCACGGAAGATGCTGCAGATGTCATCTCTGTATTTAGCGATGCATATACCGATATTGCAAATACCAATTTTAATCCCGGCTGGGGACAAACAACGATTGTCACCACGGAAAGTATTGGCACAGGAAGCTCCCTCAAATATGACAACTTCAACTTCCAGGGGACAAACCTCGGTGGGGCTGACGGAGTTGATCAGGATCTTTCATCCATGGAATATTTGCACATTGATATGTGGACCTGTGATGCAACTGTAGTGGAAGTGACGCCAATCAGCAGAACCACGGGGGAGAAACTGGTTTCCTTAGCACCAATTAATACTGGTCAATGGAACAGCTATGATATCCCGCTCTCTGATTTTTCCGGGGTGTCAATGGCCGACATCTTTCAGCTGAAGTTTGATTGCCAGGCTGGAAACAATCCTTCAAAAATCTTTATTGATAATATCTATTTCTACACTACCGGAGGTGGTGGAGGTGGAGGTGGCGGAACGACCACAGGTCCGGCTACAGCTGCGCCGACACCGCCGGTAAGGGATGCTGGAAACGTGGTTTCAATCTACAGTGACGCCTATACCAATATTGCTGTTGATAATTTTGACGCCGGATGGTGCGGTGGCGCCGCTGTTACAGGGGTTACGATAGAGGGCAACAATACATTGAAAAAGAATGCCGGAATCGACTGTCATGGAATAGATTTTTCCTCCAACAGGCAGGACCTGTCCTCATTCACACATATTCACTTCGATTTTTATACCGATGATACCGACTTAACAGGAGATGTATTCAATGTTAAACTGGTTGACTTTGCCGGTGGAGCTGGAGAAGCGTCTGCCCTGGAAGTGAATATCAATACAGGGACAACGCCTGGCATAGTAGCGGGCACATGGGTTACTGTGGATATTGATATTACCTCTTTAGGTGGTATCGTTACCAATAATCTGACAAGAAGTGATATTGCACAGATTGGTATTACAACGGCCAACTTAACCAATGTATGGTACGATAATATCTATCTCTATAAATAACATGCACCCACTATGGCTTCAGTTTATACAGAACCGGAAACGTTAATCAAGATAAAATCATCAATATGAAATCACATAATGTAACAATCACAAAAGGCATCCTGCTCTTTGCAGCCCTGCTCATCCTGGCAGCATGCGGAGATAATACCGAACTGGAAGATCGCTCATACGAAATGGTATGGCAGGATGAATTTGATACCGATGGTGCCCTTGACGGGTCAAAATGGGTGTATGACCTCGGTGGAGGAGGTTGGGGAAACAATGAACTTCAAACCTACACCAATAATCCGCTGAACGTAAGAAAAGAGGATGGATCGTTATTGATCACCGCCATCAATACCGGCGGATCGTTTACATCTGCAAGAATTAAAACGATGGGGAAATTTGACCAGGCATATGGTCGTTTCGAGGCGCGGATAAAATTACCATGGGGACCTGGAATATGGCCCGCTTTCTGGCTGCTTGGAGCTGATATTGAAACAAATCCATGGCCTGCATGCGGGGAAATAGATATTATGGAATACAGGGGTCAGGAACCCAACATGATCCATGGCAGTGTTCATGGACCCGGATATTCAGGTGGAGCAGCCATAACAAAAAGCTATGGATTTCCCAATGACAGGTTTGATGTAGATTATCATCTGTTCGCAGTAGAATGGGGAGAGGACTTTATTCAATATTTTGTAGACGATGTACTGTACCAGGAAATACAACCCGGGGACCTTACGGGAGATTGGGTATTTGATCATCCCTTCTTTATCATACTGAATGTGGCAGTGGGTGGCGACTATGTTGGTTTTCCCACAGAAGATACACCCTTTCCGCAAACCATGTACATCGACTACGTCAGGGTTTACGAGGAGGTGAATTAAATATTGCATGATGATGATCAGAGATTATTTCACATATGGCTAAAACTTTTCCATGCAGCACCGGAATCCGGTAAGCTGCATGGAAACCAATACAAACCAAATCATATGAGTCGTTACGTAACAGATGCGAAAGACAGGGTCCCCATTGTCCAGAAAGCTGCATTTGGGGCAGGTCACCTGGTAAATAACCTGATGCCAGGGGCACTTGGAATTTTCATGTTCTTCCTGCTCACAGCCTTTGGGATGGACCCCTTCCTTGCCGGACTATTGGGAGGACTTCCACGATTATTTGACGCCATTACGGACCCGATTATGGGATTCATTTCCGATAATACGAAATCCCGGTTCGGGCGCAGAAGACCCTATATTTTTGTGGGAGCAATTGTAAGTGGTGTGCTATTTGCGGTGCTGTGGCAGCTCGATGCAGAGAATTCCCAAATGTACAACTTCTGGTATTTCCTGGGTTTTTCTCTATTATATCTTATCGGCAATACCATTTTTGCAACGCCGCTTATCGGACTTGGCTATGAAATGACCTCAGACTATAACGAACGCACCCGACTGATGGCATTCTCCCAGGTCCTTGGCCAGGTTGCATGGATGATCGTCCCGTGGTTCTGGGTCATTATCGCAAATCCAAACCTCTTCGATACACAGGCTGAAGGCGTACGAACACTTTCTGTGATCGTCGCTGGCATTGGTATCGTGCTGGGAGTATTACCGGCGATCTTCTGCAAAGGGATAGACTCTTCGAAGATGGAGAACAGGAAGGAATTAACATTTCGAACCATTTTTTCCAACCTGAAAGACCTGCTCAACGGAATCATACAGGTATCAAAGAACAAGCCATTTATGCGACTTTGCGGGGCTACTTTCCTGGTCTTTAATGGCTTCCAGATGGTAGCCTCCTTCAGTTATTTCATTATCGTGTTTTATATGTTCAACGGTGATTACGGACTGGCAGGGAACTGGCCTGCCTGGTTTTCCACGGTATCTGCAATCGTTACCGCTTTCCTGGTAATTCCTGTTATCTCCGCAATTGCCAGCAGAATTGGTAAACGAAAAGCATTTATTATCTCAACTGCTTTATCCATCGTAGGCTATGCGTTGAAATGGTGGGGCTTCAACCCTGCGAATCCCTGGCTGATATTTTTGCCGATCCCATTGATGTCTTTTGGTATTGGTGGACTGTTTACCCTGATGATGAGTATGACAGCTGATGTGTGCGACCTGGATGAATTAAACAATGGAATGCCCAGGAAAGAAGGAACGTTTGGTGCCATCTACTGGTGGATGGTGAAACTCGGTCAGGCACTCGCCCTGGTTCTGGGTGGACTGGTTCTGAAAGTAGTTGGTTTTGACCAGAATGTATCTCTGCAGGCAGCCGAAACCATTACCAGGCTTCGAATTGCCGATATTGCCATACCCGCATTTACGGCACTGCTTGCCATCGTGGTAATGTTGAAATATGATCTTACTGAAGAGAAGGCAAGGGAAATAAAGGAAACGCTGGAGTCAAGAAGAGGAAAGCTATAAACCACTTCTATTATTTTGAACCATACAAGTCACATAATATCGTAAAACCTACAAACATGATACATAAAGCCTGGTACATTTTATTACTAACCATAATTTTTGGTATAATGCAATCCTGCAATTCAAATGATCCGCTGCTAACCACTGAAAAAATCCTGGTAAGCTCAGAAAGTGGAGATAAATTATCAGTGAAGGAGAATACGCGCTTCCGAAAGGGTGAGGCGACAGGAACAGTGCTTAAAATTGATCCGGACAGTATAAAGCAAACGATGGATGGAATCGGAACCTCTTTTACCGAATCCTCGGCCTTTGTACTTGCACACCTCGAACCGGAGGAAAGAATGGAAGTGATGAATGCCATCTATGGTGAAGCAGGTGCAAACTTTTCCCTGACAAGGACGCATATCGGTGCATGCGACTTCTGCGTGGAAGGCAGATATTCATACCTCGATCAGGTTGGGGATACCAGGCTTGAATCGTTTAGCCTAAATCCTGATTACGAGGGCTTTAAATCTTCAAAATACCCGGGCATAATCGATGAAAATTATGATCTGCTGCCGATGATCAAAGAAGCTCTTGCTATCAAAAGCATGCAGAAGGATAAAGAACTGCGGATCATCGCCTCAGCATGGACAGCACCTTCATGGATGAAAGACATCGAAGACTGGTACATCCAGGGAAATTCAGAAAATAACTACCAGGGTACCGGTGGAAGCCTGAAACCGGAATACGAAGAAAGCTATGCAGACTATTTAATGAAATACCTTGACTCATACAGATCTGAAGGAGTTGATATATGGGGAATTACACCTGTAAATGAACCGCATGGGAATAACGGGCAATGGGAAAGCATGCATTTTACACCAGAATCTCAGAACACCTTTATCAAAAAGTACCTCGGGCCAAAACTCAGATCTGGTCAAAACAAGGACGTGAAGCTGCTCATATACGACCAGAACAGGGATGGCCTGGAACACTGGACAGATGTGATCCTGGGTGATAAAGAAACTGCTGCATATGTTTACGGCGCAGCTGTGCACTGGTACGAAAGTACATTTAAGGTATATGAGGATGTATTTGAAAAAGTGCATGCTATTTTTTCTGACAAAGCCATCCTGCATACCGAAGGTTGTATAGATGATCTTGGTAAACCAGCCCCGGCAGGCGTTCTGGACCCGGAAAAATTCCAGGAGGAAAACTGGTTCAATAATGATGCATTCTGGTGGAATCCCAATGCAACGGACTGGGCCTACTCAACAACATGGGAAGGAGTTAAAACCGAAGACCATCCCATATACACACCGGTTCATCGTTATGCAAGGAACATTATTGTCAGTATCGACCACTGGCTCAGGGGATGGATTGACTGGAACATTGTGCTGGATCACAAGGGTGGACCCAACCATGTAGGAAATTTCTGTGGTGCCCCGATCATGATCAATACGGAGACAAAGGAAGTATACTATACTCCGATCTACTATATACTGGCACAGTTCAGCAAAACAATCCGGCCGGGAGACAAGGCGGTACAGACAGCCCTCAACCTGAATGGCCTGGACAATGATGCGATCCATGCGTGTGCAACGCTGAATACTGATAAACTTCTCAGTGTGCAATTGCTGAATACTACGAAAGAAGATATTCTTATCGGACTGCAGATCAAAGACCAGTTTGCTGAGATTAATGTGGGCAAAAATGCTCTGCATACCATCCAGGTTCAGCTTTAAAAATATTTAAAGCGTGTATACTTGTACATGTCAGTTTTACAGTTCATTTTTGAAAACCAAATACATAACCAACCATAATAACACAAACATGTCATTCAGAAGCGACAAACTATTATCCCTGATTGGGGAAGATTTTAAAGACAAATCAACCGATGAATTAATTGAGCTGTTCAGGAAGTATCTTGAAAACGGGATCCACGGACTATGCTTTAGCTCCTACATTGAAGGACAAGGTCCTGGCAGTATTATCACGGAAGAACAAATCAGGAAACGGATAAAGATCATTCAACCTTATACCAGCTGGATACGGACTTTTTCCTGTACCGATGGAAATGAACTCATCCCTGCAATTGCAAAAGAAAATGGACTAAAAGTAATGGCGGGAGCCTGGTTGGGAGAGGACAAGGAGAAGAATGAAGCTGAAATAGAAAACCTGGTTAACGTTGTAAAAGAGGGGCATGCAGACCTGGTGGCTGTAGGAAACGAAGTATTGTACCGGGAGGAGCTGACCGAAGAAGAGTTGCTGGAGTACATCCAGAGAGTAAAGGAGCAATTGCCTCAAGCCCAGGTTGGCTATGTTGACGCATATTATGAGTTTATCAACAGGCCCGCGATTACGGAAATATGCGATGTGATATTTACAAATTGCTATCCATTCTGGGAAGGTTGCCATATCGACTATTCTCTGGTTTACATGAAGAACATGTATTACAGCGTGTTGCGCCAGGCAAAAGGGAAGAGAGTAGTGATCAGTGAAACAGGATGGCCCAATATCGGTACTGCATTTGAAGGATCTGAACCCTCAACAGAAAATGCCCTGAAGTATTTTATTAATACCCAGCAATGGAGCCAGGAAGAAAACATAGAAATCATGTATTTCTCAAGCTTTGATGAAGTTTGGAAAATTGATTCCGAGGGCGATGTGGGAGCTTACTGGGGAATCTGGGACAAAGAAGGGAAATTGAAATACTAAACAGTAAGTTACATCTTTGATGGAGAGGTATAAAAAGCTTAAAATCCCTTACGGGAATGCCATTTGCTATTCAGGTTACAGGAAAGGACAGGGTCCTGGTCTGAACATACACCCATCGTATGAACAGGTGAAGGAAGATTTGCACATTCTCCAGGGAAACTGGAAATACCTGCGCCTTTATGATGTGAACGAACATGCCGAAATGGTCCTCGGGATCATTCAAAAGCATGGGTTCAAATTCAACGTTATGCTGGGAGCATTCATTGAAGCAGAAATGAATAACTATGGTTGTCCCTGGGGTGCCATTTATCCTGAAAAGGAATTGGTCCGAAACAGGGAGAACAATCTCGGTAAGATTGATAAACTGGTTGATCTCGCAAATCGTTACAGGGATATTGTCTTTTCAACTTCGGCAGGAAATGAAGCCACAGTTGACTGGACAGACCACTTTGTGCCGGTCAACCATGTAATAGAATACGTTCAGAATATCAGGAAACGTACATCACAACCCGTCACCTTCTGCGAGAACTATCTTCCCTGGCACAATAAGCTTGAAGGTCTTGTTGGGGAACTGGATTTTATTTCCATTCATACGTACCCGGTCTGGGAGCACAAGCATATACACGAAGCGTTGGAATACACGAAACAAAATTTCTATGGCGTAGCAAACAAATACCCCGATAAACCGGTAATGATCACTGAGGCCGGATGGGCAACACAGTCAAACGGCCGGGGAATTAACCCTGACCATGTAAGCGAAGAATTTCAGAAAATCTATTATGAAGATCTGATGCAATGGTGCAGGGAAGAAGGGATCATTACTTTCGTTTTCGAAGCATTCGATGAGCCCTGGAAAGGTTTTGATGACGATACAGAACCCGAGAAGCACTGGGGACTGTTTTATGAGGACAGGAATCCAAAATTGGTTATGAAACACCTGTCCCGGGGAAAGATGGATGAATGAGCCTGGTATCAGTAACAAACTATGGAAACTATGTTTACACACAATAACACATCTCAAATTTATATGTATTAATTTAACCATTAAAACCTTATACCCATGTCAGCAGAACTGGTAATAATAATTGTCGGCACATTGCTATTACTCATTGCACTTATTGATAGCATAAAGATCAAAGGGTCCTCCATTGGCCTGGTAAATATCAAACTGAGAATTATTCTGGCAATAGCAGGGGTCTTATTGCTAATGTATGGCGGATACTCATTTGGACTGGCAAACCCGCAAGCGCAAATTGAGCAGGTAGAGGTGGGCGAGAAATTACAGGTGCAGTATCCAGTTAAAAGCGTACAAATCATATCACCCATCATTGGTGATTCGGTCAATTGCCGAATCTTAACAATGGGAGTATATCCGGAATCCCATGATAAAGATATCTGGATACTTTTAAAGCCATCTGATGGTAAATACTACCCACAATCGGACCATACCAACACCTCCTATAAGAGGGATGGTGAATGGCAGGTGATTACCAGGTTTGGAGGCGATAAAGGGGAGTTATATGATATCATAGCCTATGAGACTGATGCCGCAGCTTCTCAATTCTTTAGTTCAACCATTCAAAGCTGGAAAGATTCGCTTTCGTATCCCGGACTTGAAATTGAAGAACTTCCATCCGGAGCGATTGAAGTTGACAGAATCGTTGTTGCATTAGAAAACAATTGCAGAGGCGTCTTCTAACGTGTAATTACAAAATCCCCCTCTGGCTTTTCGGGTTTTTATATTAAAATCTATGATGAATCAGGCTGCCAGTCCTCCTCCCCGGACTATTGCGCCCTGAACGATCCCTGTCCGTACAGCGATCTCCCACCAAACCTAATCCACCAGCCGGATTGCCATAGGCTCCATGTTGGTCAGCTCCGCAATGCGCACCTCGACGCTCTGCTCGCTGGTG
>JAGYLD010000008.1 GCA_018401355.1 Bacteroidales bacterium | reverse complement strand
ATCCCATCACAAATTTCAAACATCAGGTCTTCAGCATCCTCAAAGGTCATATTCATTTTCCAGTTACCGGCTATAATCTTTTTTCTCATACTATATACGTTTAATATTTTTAACTGATTTTTCAGGATAAAGTTCTAAAACAAAGATAAATTTTTATCAGGAAAGTCTGACCCTTGGATCAAGTGTTGCGTATATAATATCTACAACAATATTGATAATCACCAGGATAACTGAAATGAACATGACGGCACCCATCAAGACCGGAAAATCATACTTTTCTAATGCATCAACAATAACGACCCCCATACCTTTCCAGTCAAAGACATATTCCACAAAAACTGCACCGGCCAGAAGAGAGGCAAACCATCCTGATATAGCTGTAATCACAGGATTTAACGCATTTTTCAAGGCATGCTTTGCAATAATTCTATACCTGCTAAGTCCTTTTGCTTTAGCTGTTCTGATGTAGTCCTGGGACAATACATCCAGCAAAGAAGTCCTGGTAAGCTCAACAACTATTGCAAGTGGCCTGATACCCAAAGTAAAAGCAGGTAAGATCAGGTTCTTCAATTCGAGATATTCTCCATTGCCAAAATCATCAACAGCATACATGCTACCTGTCATATTCAAGCCAGTGATATCAGCTAATACAAAAGCAAATATCCAAGCATTGAGAATGGCTGCAAAAAAGGATGGCAGAGACATTCCCAAAACAGAAAAAAACAATGCCACCTTATTAAGAAGCCAGTTATTCTTCACAGCACATAAAATCCCGATAAAAACACCTGCTATAATGGCAAAAAAGATCGATACCACTGCAAGGAGAATGGTTTTAGGGAAGGCTTCAGCCAGTATTTCGGATACCTCCCTCTGGCTTTGATATGACCGCCTAAGATAAGGAGCTTTTAATACCAATGTTTTATTGCCAGGAAAACTCAGCAGTTTCACATGGTCAGAATATTTTACAGGATCAAGATACCAATAACTTTGTGGATCCATATTATTATGGATTGATAATGGAGAAAGATCGTTCAGGAAATTTGCATACTGTGTAAAAACAGGTTTATCTCTTCCCAAATCTTTATTTATTGCTTCAAGTGAGGCAATATCGGCTCTTTGTCCCATGATCAACCGTGCAGGATCTCCCGGCAGTATATTGAAAAGAAAGAAAACAATGGTAACAACACCGAGCAGAACCAGGATACCGTAAATAAGCCTTTTTAAAATGTATTTTAACATAATCAATCCTGAAAATAGGACTTTGCCAGTTCCTCAAAATCAGGCAAATTATTATAATGCCATTTTTCAAGAACTACTCCATCCTTCATGAGCATTAACCCGGGATTGGAGCGTATCATCGTTTTTAATATTATATCATCTGCCTGGTATACTTCAATATTTTTATCAATAATGTTTCGGTACTGAACCACATCAGAAGGCAATGTGCTTGTCAAAATAATCATTGAAATACCATTTTTATCTACTTCGCGATATAACTCATTCAATCGTTTAAAAGGCCTTTTCTTGGCATTTTTCAGATCATAGGCAATAACCAGTAACTGATAATCCGGATTTTCAATAAAATTGTCTGTAACATCCATTCCATTGCTGTCTTCAATTACAAGCTCATGACCCCGGACCACATCAGAATCATCTATCCTCTGATCAACAAATTCCCATTGTGTCATCCACATAGAATCATTCCATGGATAATCAGGTGATAAGTATTCTTTTTCCTCTCCGGTTTCTTTATTTCTGTATGTCAAATATATTTTTGCCTCCCCCTTTTCCTCAGGTACCATATCACTTCCAACTTTCCATTCCCTGAAATCAATTAATGGCAAATACTGATAATTCAAATAGGAAAATGAAAGAAACCCAATTGCGATTAAAATGATCATAATATGCTGTGTGTTCATACTCCAGGAAGGCTTAAACTTTTTCCGGTTTACAAATATTATGGCTACGAAAACAATGAGTACGAGGTTTTTATAAAAGGTTTCCCAATTCGTAAGTTTTATGGCATCACCAAAACATCCGCAATCAGGAACAGGCTCATAAAGGGCATCATAGAATGTAAGAAATGTAAAAAAGGTCATGAGTAGAAATAAAACCCATGAGAGGGGTTTAATCCTGAGATTTAAAACCAATACAGCTCCCAATAAAAATTCAAGAGCACAAAGGCTTATGGAGGCAAATAAAGCCAGAGGAAGAGCCCAATGCATACCGTATGCGATGAGATAATCTTCAATGCGGTATGCCGTTCCTAAAGGATCAATACCTTTTACAAATCCTGAAAAAATAAAAACAATCCCAACAAATATCCTGCTAAAATTCCTGAGTATTTTCATAGTTGTTTACTTCTCTCTGGTTCATCAAGTTTAATTAGTGCAAATACTGCATAGTTAATTATATCAAAATAGTTTGCATCCAATCCTTCAGAAACTTCGGTCCTGCCCTGGTTATTCTCAATCTGCTTTATCCGCATAAGTTTCATTAATATGATATCTGTAAGGGAGCTGATGCGCATATTTCTCCATGCTTCATCATAATCATGGTTTTTCTTTTCCATCAACTCCATGGACAATTTTGCATATTTATTATACATGCTAAATGCCCTTTCACGATCTTCATCACCTGTATCAGCTGGCCCTAATTCCAATTGCACCAGGGCCATAATGGAATAGTTGACAATACCAATAAATTCATCCAGGACGCCTTCATTAATTTCATGCTTGCCTTTCTCCTCAATGCTTCTTATCCTGTTGGCTTTAATATAGATCTGATCTGTAAGGGAACTTGTCCTGAGAATCCTCCAGGCAATACCATAGTCCTTCATTTTCTTTATAAAAACATCATTGCAACTTTTCATAGCTTTCGAGTATTGCCTGATTGTATTTTCCATAGATATAATCTTACTTATGAAATAATTAATATGTTTAGGGTTTTAACTTATCTATTGTTTATGAAAGCATTAATTTAGCTAAAAGAAAAATTAATGCCTAAGATTGGGTAAAGGTACATTTTTTACAAAAAATATTATGGACTGTAATGGTAAATTCCTTGATCTTACAAGACCTGTTGCGATGGGTATCCTCAACCTGACACCAGATTCATTTTACGATGGTGGTTATTATTCGGGTATGAACAGCATTTTGCGGCAAACTGAAAAAATGATCCGGGAAGGGGCCAGCATTATTGATATGGGTGCTATTTCAACACGTCCCGGATCTTTAGAATTCCCGGAGCAAATGGAGCTTGAGAGGCTTCTTAAACCTTTCCGTGAGTTGCGCCAAAACTACCCTTCTGTTATTTTATCCATTGACACATACAGGTCAGAAGTTGCAAGGATCATGATAGAAGAAGGAGCTGACATGATCAATGATATTTCTGGAGGCACCTTTGATCGTGAAATGATCCGCCTTGTATCAAAGCATCAGATACCATTTGCAGTGATGCATATCAAAGGTACCCCCCTAAACATGCAGGTTGATCCTGTTTACAGTGATGTTGTTTATGAAGTGAAAGAGTTTTTAAGACAACAAGTCAAATTATTGACAGAGTCAGGTCATAAAAAGATTTTAATTGATCCGGGATTTGGTTTTGGAAAAACCTTGTCGAATAATTATGAATTACTGAACAACCTTCATCGTTTTAAAGACATTGGCTATCCTATATTGGCAGGGGTTTCAAGAAAATCCATGATCAATAAAGTACTCAGTACACAACCTGAAAATGCACTCAATGGAACAACTGTCATCAATACAATTGCATTATTGAAAGGGGTAAATATTCTGAGGGTTCATGATGTCAGGGAAGCTGTTCAGGCAATCAGGCTTGTAGAATATTATCAACAGCATGAACGTTAATCTTATTTTATATATTTAATACTTTTCAGTATTTTTACCACATGATCGATTTGTTTATTACCGCTTTTATTGATCTCCGTTTGCTGGATATCATTGATATACTACTGGTTGCAGTACTTCTGTTTGAATTATACAACCTTTTAAAGGGAACAGTAGCTATCAATATTTTCATCGGAATTCTTGCAATCTTTCTTTTATGGCAATTTGTTTCAGCCCTTCAAATGGAGTTGTTAAGTAAAATCCTTGGTGCCTTTTTCAGTGTTGGATTTATTGCGTTGATTGTTATTTTTCAGCCCGAGATTCGCAGGTTTTTACTTGCGCTTGGAACCCCAGCCATAATAAGAAAGAAGAGCCGCAGATTTCTATTTTGGCGCTTTAGCTTGAAGAATATAAACCTTTTGGACGTTGATACCATCATCGTAGCCTGCCAAAGATTGGCAGACACACATACAGGAGCATTAATTATAATCACAAAACAAAATGAATTATCACAATACTTAGAAACAGGTGAAATCATTGATGCAAAAGTTTCAAGTCCTTTGATAGAAAATATCTTTTTCAAAAACAGTCCCCTTCACGACGGAGCAATTATAATATCCGGTAATCAAATCCGTGCGGCCGGTTGTGTTCTCCCTGTTTCAAACAACAATGAGCTTCCAAAAAGGCTCGGACTCAGGCATCGGGCAGGGATCGGAATTACAGAGTATTCTGACTCTATAGCTATTATTATCTCAGAACAAACCGGACGCATTGCTTATGCAAAAGAAGGAAAGATTAAATTACGTGTACCCCCGGCTCAATTAAAAGATTTTCTCGAAGCAGAATTCAGCCAGGAAGACGAAAGCAATGAAGGTGCGGAAGAAAACACCGATGACTAAACATCATAATCGACAACCGCCATCTTATCAGTATTCTCAAAAATTACATTCAATGCTTCCAGATGATCTATATTTTCCCTGAATTTATTCAATCCCTGCAAATCATCAAACTTTGCGATAAGTGAAATATCATATGCAGTAGGCCTTTTAACAATATTTAAGCCAACCTCGATGGACTTCACTTCAGGAATGGTCTTTGTAAGATCTTCGAGTTTCTCCCTGATGATGCTCTTTTTTTCTTCATATTCTTCCTGTGTTTCAAACTCTTTAAGTTTGATCATGACAATGTGTTTGATCATAAAAATGCAATTTAGTAATAATCAATAATGGTGGAATATTATCTTTAATTTCATTCCCCAATCGCTTCGTTAACAATTCTAAGCACCTCATTTTCAGTTGCAATGGCCTTTTCCTCTATTTCTTTTCCCTCCTTAATCAATTGGCTTGCAAAACTTTTATCCTCGATACCAGAAGCATTGATCCTGACATTTAAGAACGCCCCCATAACCGCTGTTCTGGCACACAGCACCCCCACACCTGCATCTGAAACTGAGGCCCTGAGGCCCGATTCTGCCATAGCTTTCATAACTTCCATTGACTCCAAAGATTTTTTCATTACCCTGAAAGGTATCTCCATGGCATATTTGGAGGCCTCCTGGATGGCGTTTTTTCTTATGGCTTTTTCCTCCTGGCTCCCTTTAGGAAGTCCAAAAGCATCCATTATTTTATTAAAAGCACGGGTATCTTCATCAACAAGGAACAACAATTCATCCTTGATGGCCTGTCCTTTTTCCGCCCAATCAGAATATTCTTCCCAGCGATCATCCCAACCCCTTTTGTGAGAGGAGAGATTGGCCACCATTGTACCAAGTGAAACACCAAGTGCACCGACATAGGCAGAAATGGATCCACCTCCTGGCGCAGGTGATTCTGAAGCTGTTTCATCGGCAAAGTTGGAAAGGCTCATGTCAACCAGCTTATTCCCTGTTTCTTCTGCCATCATATATTCGATGATCTTTTCTTCTGGCTTAAAAGGACGCAGGTCATCCAGCCCCATTGACCTGACTGCAATTTTAATTAATTCCTTTTCGGAGACCCCTACAGACCTTTTTTGTTTCCTTAGAAAATACTTTGCAGCATCAAGCATAGCCTGCATGGGTATTAAACCCACAAGTTCGGAGCCAGTTACCCTCAACCCTCTTGCGGTGGCTTTCTTGCAGACTTCATCAAACGCCACATGCACCGGTGTAATGGAAATGTTGGTCAAATTCATGGATATCTGAGCAATCCCATATTCCTCAATGAACCAACCAATGGCTTTTACTGCTTTTAAAGATCCTGGATTATAAACAGGCTTTCCATTTTCGTCTTTAACAATTTCACCTGTTATCGGATCACCTGTCCTTTTGACCCTTCCTTTTTCCCTAACATCAAATGCTACGGAATTGGTTCTTCTGGTAGATGTAGTATTCAGGTTAACGTTGAAAGCTACAAGAAAGTCCCTCGCCCCTACTGCAGTCACACCGGCAGCGGGGTTAAAGTCAGTCGGTCCAAAATCAGGTCTCCATTTGGGATTCTGAAGCTTATCGGCCATGCCTTCGTATTCGCCAGCCCGGATGTTGGCAAGATTCCGCCGTTCTTCATTAAATGCAGCATACTCATAGCAAAAAACCGGAATACCCAGTTCCTTTCCAGCTCTTTCTGCCAGTTTTCTGGCATATTCTATGGTTTCTTCCATGGTTATATTAGAAACAGGAACAAGTGGACATACATCCGTAGCTCCCATACGTGGATGCTCCCCTTTATGCTTACGCATATCTATAATGGTTGAAGCCTTTTTCATTGCCTGAAATGCCGCTTCAATTACTTCTTCCGGGGTCCCAACAAATGTTACCACAGTCCTGTTTGTTGCAGCACCCGGATCAACATCCAGCAATTTTACACCATCAATTTTTTCAATCTCATCTGTAATTTGCTTGATGATACTCATGTCCCGGCCTTCACTGAAATTGGGAACACATTCTATTAACTGCTTCATAGCAAGGTATGTATTTGATTAATTTAATAATTTACCCTTTATAATGACCTTGTCAACCTTATTCGCCCCATAATAATAAGGCATGAACGAATAGGTTGGAATTTCTTTAGTTATGAAAACATTGGCTTGTTTTCCCCTGGCAATGCTACCATGTGATTCACTTATGCCCATGGCATAAGCCCCATTAACAGTGATCGCATTAATGGCTTCTTCAGGAAGCAGCCTGTATCATCTAACCCTGGAGCAAATTAATTGCATGTTACCGGATGGAGATGAACCCGGGTTAAAATCACTTGCCATGGCCAGTGGTAAACCACTATCAATGATCTTTCTCGCTGGTGCATAATCCATGCCAAGAAAAAAGGATGCCCCGGGCAACAATACAGGCATGGTTTCAGAATCCTGAAGTGAACGGATTTCATCATCCCCTGTATATTCAAGGTGATCAACAGATAAGGCATCATATTTCACCCCAACCTGGATCCCTCCGGAATAAGCAAGCTCGTTTGCATGTATTTTGGCCTTCAGCCCATATTTCATCCCTGCATTCAATATGCGGTCCGTATCTTCCACTGTAAAAAAACCTCTGTCACAGAAAACATCAATATAATCAGCAAGCTCCTCTCCAGCTACCATGGGTATCATTTCCCGGATGATAATATCCACATATTTTTCCTGGTTTCGCTTATATTCTGCTGGTATAGCATGAGCACCAAGAAAAGTAGCTTTGATGGTTAATGGAGAAGATTCCTTGAGCCGGCGAATTACCCTTAGCATCTTCAGCTCACTTTCTGTATTTAAACCATAACCACTCTTAATTTCAACTGCACCAGTTCCATATGATATTATTTCCTCAAGCCTTTGAAATGAAGATTCATACAATTCATCCTCTGAAACATCCTGCATTCTCCTGGCAGAATTTAATATCCCTCCTCCCCTACTTGCAATCTCTTCGTAGGATAAACCCCTGATCTTATCGATATACTCGATCTCCCTGGAAGCAGGATAAACTAAATGCGTATGTGAATCACACCAGGAAGGAAATACCATTCTTCCTTTGGCATTTATGACCCTGTCGGTTTCAATCGAAAGGCCTTCCAGGTCTTCCATTCTGCCAAATCCCCTGATCTCCTCTCCTTCAATATGCAAATAGGCATTCTTTAGTGTAGGTATTGTGGCCATAGATTTCCCCTGTATCCAAACAGCAGGTTCTTCCTCAGTTAATATCAACTCCTTAATATCATAAATCAGTATGGACATGGGCTTAGTTTTTATTAAAAGGCGAAATTAATAAAAACCTTTATGGTCTTCAAAAAAGTATATTATTATTCTTAACCTGAGAGACAACCAAATTACATAAATAAATGTCAATATATTGAGATTAGTCTTCAAATTCTTTAATCTTTTTTATATTTGTCAAAATTTACAAGTTAACAAATCAAAAGAATCATTATGAAAACACGACTTTTACTAGTTGTTATAGCTTCGTTGATTATTGTCTCCTCAAATTTTGCACGAGAAGTATCACTTCCTGAAGCTGAAAAGGTTGCAAAAAACTTCTATTTTGAAAGGACACACCAGTTTAAAGGACCCATTGAATTCCAAAATATAAATATAATAAACACTGTAACTCGAGAAGAAAATGGTTTACCGGTTTATTACGCTTTTGACTTCAAAAATGGAGGATTTGTAATAGTTTCCGGTAACGATGCTTACACTCCAATAATTGGTTATGCATTCAAAGGTTCATTTCCAACAGGCGATATTGCTTATGTTTATGAAAGTTTTATGCAGGGCTATGCTGATTTGATCAATTATATCCATGAGGAAGGAATTCAACAGGACCTGGAAACACAGACATCCTGGAATCAATTACTTACAGATGACATATCCACATTGAATACAACCCGCAGCAACAGGGATGTTGAGCCCCTGGCATCACATATTCTTTGGAATCAGGATTATCCTTATAACCTGTTGGCACCTGCAGATCCGGCAGGTCCGGGAGGTCACTGTTATGCCGGTTGTGTGGCAACAGCCATGTCAATGATCATGTACTATTATCGATATCCAATTAACGGAACCAATGAACATACATATAATTGTTCGCCTTATGGAAACCTGCATGCAGATTTTGAAAACACATATTATCAATGGGATGGGATGCAAAATGTAATCGACAACCATAATCCGGTGCCCATTGCAGAAATTCAATATCATTGTGGAGTTTCAGTGAATATGCAATACAGCCCAAGTGGTTCAGGTTCGCAAAGTTACATGGTTCCTAACAGGTTGGATGTTTTCTGGCGTTACAATGATGCGCAATATCTTGAAAAATCAGATTATAACCAAACAGCATGGATCAACATATTAAAAGGTGATATTGATCAAAGCATGCCGTTATATTATACAGGCTGCTCTACTTCAGGTTGTCATGCTTTTCTTTGCGATGGATACCAGGGAGATGAATTCCATTTTAACTTTGGATGGAGTGGATCCGGAAATGGTTATTACACCTTAAGTAATGTTGGTGGATATTATCTGTATCAATCATGTGTCAGAAATTTCTATCCAAGTGATCCAAATTATCCATATCACGCAGACGGCGCTGATACCATTACCCAGATGTCTGGTTCCTTCACTGATGGCAGTGGTCCTATTGATGACTATTTGAATAATCAAAGTGCCAGTTGGCTCATTGATCCTCAAACTGAAAAAGATAGTGTAACAAATATTCAAATTGACTTTACAGAATTTGACCTTGAATCAGGTGATTATCTCAGGATTTATGATGGAGCTACTACATCAGACCCATTGCTTGGAGAATATACAGGATCCACGATTCCATCAACTCATACTTCAACAGGCAACAAGATGCTAATATCTTTAGAAACAGATGGCAGCGGAACATCCAAAGGATTTCATGCGGAATTTGAAGCAACAACTCCTTCATATTGTGCCGGAGTTACCAACCTAACCGAAGTCACAATGGAAATTAGTGATGGAAGTGGAACATTTTATTATAACAACGGTGCTGCTTGCATGTGGCGCATTGAACCCCCATATGCTTCTACAATCACCCTTTATTTTAATTCCTTTGACACAGAAGAGGGAAAAGATGTGCTGCAGGTATTTGATGGCAACTCACCAATTGGAGCATTCTCAGGTAATGAAGTCCCGGAACCAGTTGAAGCAACAAGTGGAAGCATGTTTATTTCATGGAGCTCAAATGCTTTTATTAATGCACCTGGATGGGAAGCATATTATGAAATAAACAACGTAGGCATTGAAGAAAACCAGAACATCTCTGATTTGCTATTATATCCAAATCCTGCCCAAAATGAGCTGAATATCGCATTCAACATTCAGGAAGCAGATGTTTTCACCATTCAGCTTTCAAGTATGGCTGGGGAAACAATAATTCATCAGGAATATAATATGGGATCAGGGGTATTTGATAAGAATATCGACCTTTCCCAAATCGCTAAAGGCGTTTATATTCTGACAATCCGGAATTCCAAAGGAATAAAAACTAAAAAGGTGGTTGTTCAATAACATTTAACCACCTTCATTAAAGAGGCTGTTTCAAAATGTTCTTTTGATGCAGCCTCTTTTTTTATACCTTTATTTCCCAAATCGAATTGCTATGAAAAACATTACAATCCTAATTTCGGCGTTTTTATTTTCATTGTTCTCCAGCAACCTCTTTTCGCAACACGTTGAAGAAAGTACAGCTAAACTTGTAGCAAAAAATTTTATGTTTGAACGAATTGATTCAGAAATTCGGCCCAATTATGATAATTTGAAAGTTGAGAGCATTATTCCCATTGGTTCATACCCCAGTCCCTGTCTCTATGCTGTCAATTTGAATGTACCAGGATATGTAATCGTGTCATCATCAAAAAATACCCTGCCAGTCCTGGCTTATTCATTCCAGGGCAGGTATACTGCAATTGACATTCCTCCTGCCATGAATTTGTGGTTAAAAAGTTATGAAGATCAAATCAGCAAAGAAAATACAGTTTTTCTTCCTGGAGTTGAAAAGGAATGGATGAGGTTGACATCAGAAGACCCGAAAACACTTAAAAATATTGTAGCAAAAGGTGTAGAACCATTGATTACGACAACATGGAACCAGGGAACTTTTTACAATGAAATGTGTCCTGCCGACCCACAAGGACCATCCGGCCACTGCTATACAGGATGTGTTGCCACAGCTATGGGACAAGTTGTAAACTACTTCAGATGGCCTGTTTCAGGGACTGGATCATACTCCTATAATTGCCCCCCTTATGGAACCCTGTCTGCTGATTTTGCAAACACAACCTACAGTTGGGATGAAATGCCTCTTTATGTCACTACAAGCAACCCTCCCATTGCAGAATTGCTATATCATCTTGGTGTTTCAGTGGATATGGTCTACGGACCGAATGGATCAGGAATGTATAATCACAAAGCTGCATATTCTTTGAGGACCTATTTTAAATACTCGCCTGAAACGCAATATGTTTATCGCGACAGCACAACAATGGATTGGGACAGCCTTCTCATCAGCCATCTTGACAGGCACATTCCAATGTATTATGCCGGATGGTCCGTCCCAAATGTAAATGGACACGCTTTTGTTTGTGATGGTTACCAGGATGGCAATTACTACCATTTTAACTGGGGCTGGGGAGGATCATATGACGGATACTTCTATACTGATAATCTCACACCCGGAGGTTCAAACTTTAACCTCGCCCAGGAACTTCTCATCAACGCTGTCCCTGACACTACTCAATATAGCTATCCGGTATTGTGCCAGGGGAACAAAACATCCGAAACCATTGAAGGAACCATTGATGACGGTAGTGGCCCATTATATAACTACGAAAATAATGCACAATGCTCCTGGTTGATTGATCCAAGTGATTCGGTCAATCTGATAGAAATTTCATTTCAATACTTCTCCACTGAAAATAGTGATGTTTTGCGCATTTATGACGGAGAAGATGATTCCGCACCATTACTTTCTGAATTGTCAGGAGACACATTACCCAATGAACTTATTTCCAGTGGAGATAAAGTTTATATAACATTTGACTCTGATGGAACAACAACCGGACCAGGCTGGCTGCTCTCTTACATTTCAGAGTTACCAGTTTATTGTGCGGGTATGCAAACCCTTACCGAACCCTCAGGGGAGTTTTCAGATGGAAGCGGAAGGATGAATTATCACAATGGAACCAGTTGCATCTGGGTTATCGACCCTGAGGGTGATCAAGATGTACTTATAATTGAGTTTTCTGAATTCAATACCGAAGGTACTAATGATATAGTGAATATTTATGATTACTATACACAGGAATTACTTGCAAATTATTCAGGGGAATACATCGCGCCTGACCTTCCTCCTCCAGTCATTGTCGAAAGCCAAAAAGCTTATATCACATTTACAACCAATGCATCAATCACTGCACCAGGCTGGACTGCAAACTATTTTATTACACCAACATATCAGGTTGAAAAACAATCTTTACTCGGCTTGTATGTTTATCCTAATCCTGTTGAAGATCAATTGAATATTTCATTTTATTCAGAAATTCAGGATTTTGCAAGGTATACATTGAGAAACATAGAAGGTAAAATTATTTTTAATGGATATGATAAATCAAAAGCTGGAAGGAACAATATGAAAATCAATCTGTCTGAAATAGACGGAGGAGTATATTTCCTGAGCATTCAATCATCCGATAAATCAGTCGTTAAAAAAGTGGTCATATTGTAAAGTCAATGGCATTGCCACCTCTTTCTTTGCATTCAATCACTCTTTTTTTGAACTTCCAACATGTCATTTGCCGCCTGTCAAACTCATCTGAAAGCTTGTATGAGGAGATGTGGGGATGTTTACACACTGTATACATTATTTGGAAAGCCGTCGTAATGGGAATTCTGCAATGATGAAATATTGTATGGGCCGTAACCGATTCCTCTTTTTTACATTTTGTGCACCTTCTGGAATATGGCTTTTTCCCTTTACAATAATTTGTGTGACCACATTTTCTGCAAACAAAACCATCTGGCCATTTCTGTTCAGCCAAAAATCTATAACAGGAATCGGAATCTGAAAATATTGTATTGAACTTTTCAGGTTCTAACATGTTGATATTTTCGATGAAACTTTCTGCCATTTTGTCTTATGGAATAATATTTGTTACAAAAATAATAAAAGGTGATAATTAAGCGCTTTAAAATTAAAAATTTTCATACATTTGCATTCATAAATTAATCAATAACACTTCATAAACATCAGGAAATGAAAAAACTATTTTTGGCAATAATAACATTATCTATGACAGTTCTTGTTAGCTGCGGCAACACAAATGAACCGGAATCTAAAAAAGATATTAAAACCTCCCAGGTTGCTGATGAAACTCCAGGCTCTGAAGAAAGCGGCAAGCCGATGCATCTTACAAAAGATCTTTTTCTCGAAAAAGTCATGAACTATGAAAAGAATAAAGACACCTGGGTTTATGAGGGAGACAAACCTTGCATCATTGATTTCTACGCCGATTGGTGTAAGCCATGTAAATTGATCGCACCCATAATGGTAGAGCTCGCCAAAGAATATGAAGGCGAAATTTATATTTACAAAGTCGATACAGAGAAAGAAAGAGAGTTGGCAAGTATTTTTGGGATAAGAAGTATTCCATCAGTCTTATTTGTGCCTATGGAAGGGAAACCGCAAATGTCAACCGGTGCATTGCCCAAGGAAACATTCAAGCAAGCCATTGACAATTTTCTTTTAGAGAAAAATCAGAATACAACGAATAATAAATAAACTTAATATACCATGGAATTTTTAACCAAACAAACATTTTTAGACAAAGTATTTAATTACGAAAAAAACAAGGAGTGGAAATTCGAAGGAGATTTGCCTTGTCTGATTGATTTTTACGCAGACTGGTGTCAACCCTGCAAAATGGTAGCCCCCATCCTGGAAGAATTATCCGAAGAATACAAGGGTAAGATCAACATTTATAAAATTGATACAGAGGCAGAACGTGAATTATCTGCAGCTTTTGGCATCAGGAGCATTCCGTCACTTCTGTTTTGCCCGAAAGACGGCCAACCTCAGATGGCACAGGGTGCGTTGCCAAAAGAAACTTTTAAACAAGTAATCGAAGATGTTTTGCTTAAGAAAACAGAAAACAAAGAAGCATAATAATTCCTAACCTTTTGATTATAAAAAAAATGCAGGATGGTTTTCTATCCTGCATTTTTTTATGAACTTTGTACAATTGCTTATATGTAATCCGATTAAATGAAACCAGCATATTTTTCAACCGCCTTCCTTCCGCCAATTTCTTACATGACGCATTTGATAGAATTTCAGAATATTTATATTGAGCAATATGAAACTTACAGAAAGCAATCTTTTCGAAACCGGGTAGAATTTTTGTCGGCCAACGGAAAGCTCCGATTTTCAATTCCGGTGGCCCAAATTGATGGCAACCATACACTAACCAAAGATATCAAGCTGGTATATAATGAAAACTGGTCAGTGATACTCTGGCGTTCATTGGAAGCAGCTTATAACTCATCACCATTTTTTCTGTTTTACAAAGACAATTTGCAGGATATCCTTTTTACAAAACCACAAAGCTTACTGGATCTCAATACGAACATTTTAAGATTAATTTTGAAGTGGCTGGGCATTGAAGCGAAAATTCAATTTACATCCACTTTTGATAAGCAAATATCAGATGGATTTGATTTCAGGAATTCCTTCCAGCCCAAATCTGGTCAGACAAACCTGGTTTTGAATGAATATTTACAGGTGTTTTCAGACAAATATGGATTCATACCAAACCTCAGTATAATAGACCTTCTCTTCAATTTAGGTCCTTCTTCTCTATCATATTTACAGAACATGCGCAAACATGGTTTGATCAAGCGGGATATTCAATCCTGACATGATACACAGTCATAAGTTTCTTTTTAAAGATCTTCTTGATTTTTGTTATTTCCTTAAGTGTGATGTCTGAATTGTCAAATTGCCCTGTTTCAAGTTGTTTTTCAATAATATTATCAACCAATTTATTGATCATTTCCTCATCATAAGATTTTAAACTTCGAGATGCAGCCTCCACAGAATCGGCCATCATCAATATGGCTGTCTCCTTGGAAAATGGTATAGGACCATGATAGGTAAACTCTTTTTCATCAATATCCTGGTCGGGATTATCCCTTTTTTGAAGAATATAAAAATATTCTGCTTTCCTGGTTCCATGGTGGGTCCGAATAAAATCGATGATCTGTTCAGGAAGTTTATTTTTCTTTGCTTTCTCAATTCCCCTGATAACGTGATCAATAATGATCCTGGCACTCTCTTCATAAGTCAGCTCATCATGCGGATTCACCCCTGTGGTTTGATTCTCAACATAATATACGGGCATATCCATTTTGCCGATATCATGGTATAAAGCACCAGCCCTTACCAATAAAGCATTCCCACCCACCTCATATATTGCTTCCTCTGACAGATTTGCCACTTGCAGTGAATGCTGAAATGTTCCCGGAGCTTTTAAGGATAATTCCCTGAGCAACTTATTGTTCGTATTGGAAAGCTCAATGAGGGTGACATCTGTAATAAAACCAAAGAGTTTTTCAAAAATGTAAATCAACGGATAGGAAAACAATGTTAATACAGCATTACCTGCAAATTGGGCAAAATAAACAGGATTGATCGCGCTGATGCTGCCTTCCTGTATCATATTTAATCCTGTATAAAGAATTGAATATGTGAAAAATATGGAAACCGATGTTAAAAAAAATTGTGACCTGCGCTCAAGATTGGCAACCGTCAATATGGCACTGATACCGGCAAGCATCTGAAGGAATAGAAATTCAAAACTATTGGGTACCAAAAACCCGGCAATGATCACCGTTATCAAATGTACATACAAGGCTATTCTTGTATCAAAAAATGATCGCACCAGAATGGGCACGAGACAAAGAGGAACCAAATATATAAATTCCTTGTTATAAGTTATAACCATGCTAACAACAAATACCATCAATAACAGGATCAATAATATCAAGATAATCTTCTTATTATCATTGTATATATCTCTTCTGAAAAATATTAAAAACAATGCCAGGGCACTTATGGCAATTGAAATCAATATTATCTGACCGATAAGGATGTACAAATAAGTGTTGGCTGTGCCCAGTTGTACTTCATAGCTATTCTTTAATGAAACGAGGATCTGGAACTTTTCCGGAGTAATAAGATCTCCTCTCGAAATAATTTTTTCACCTGCCAACATCATTCCTCTTGTAGCAGAGATACCGGACAACAATGATTCTTTTTCTTTCGAGGTTTTCTCCTCATCATATGTGACATTATGTTTTAAATAATCAAAAAGAAGAAAGGACAGGAAGTCTCTATCAATTTGTTCCGCATTATTTAGCTCACGGGTAATAAATTCATTGGCTTCATGGATTGTAAGTATGCTATCCTCCGGTATCTCTTTGGCATAATTTCCTTTAATTAATACTACCTTCCCGGAAGTATTCTCTTCGTTATGCATCATTGAAGGATCAAAGACACCCCTGTTATATATTTCCTTCAATATTTCTGTTGCAAGCAAAAGGTTCCTATCCCTGTAATTTTGTCTGGCTGATGTATCACCGTATTCATCCCTCCATTTCTCCATGAAGCTTTTTATAAAATCATCAGAAACCTCAGAAAATATCGATTCTTCAAGCAAATAGTAAGGCTTCAGCGATTTAAGAACCTGTGCTTGCTCCAGGCTCAATTCTTTTTCAGGTTTCTCAATGGCAAATTCGAAAGGCGCATATAAATCCTCATGCAACCATGGTTTATTCCTGGAAAATTCATATTTAAATTTTCCTTCCCTCGGAATAAACAGTACCAATATTAAAACTGCAATTATAAACAGGGAGATCTTATAGATATCCTGGTATCTGTTCCTGATAAAGATTAAAAACTTTCTCATTTAGCTTTATATGGTCTACGAATGTATAAAAAATCCACTTCTATTAAATGATTAAATCGTGTTATCAACATTTTACAAACCCTAACATACTCATCTGGTTTAACATAAATGAATAATTGATTAAATTGTTCATGTCTGACAACTGGTTTAGTTAACTTTGTCACCTCAATTTAATAAATCATGGAATACGGTATCTGCTTAATCTCAATGGTTCCGGTCAGGAAAGAGCCTTCTCATAAATCAGAAATGGTAACCCAGTTGCTTTTTGGAGAGGCCTACAAGGTCACTTCAAAAAAGACTGAATGGTATAAAATTCATACTTTATCTGATCAATATGATGGATGGATCAGCCGGATTCAATTCAATGAAATACTTCCTGGCAAATTGCAGGCCTTTTCTCAAAATGCTGTTGTTGTTTACGGAAAAAACTCAACTCTGAAAATTCTATCCAATAATAATTACATTCAGTTATTTCCTGGTTCCATAATACCACAACACGAAGGCAATACATTTAAAATCAATGAAGTCGCTTATTCCTTTGATGGCGAATACCATATGTTGCAAAAAACAGATGATTCAAAAAAAATTATCTTAAACAATTCAAAAGATTTTTTTCAATCACCATATTTATGGGGTGGCAAAACACCCTGCGGCACAGATTGTTCAGGAATGATTCAAACCCTTTATAAAACAGGGGGAATATCAATGCCACGGGATGCATCTGTTCAGGCAACCATTGGTGAAACAATTAACTTCCTTACTGATGCCAGCCCGGGAGACCTTTTGTTTTTTGACGATGAGGAAGGGATAATAAACCATACAGGTCTTCTATTGAATGAAGGGAAAATTATTCATGCCTCTGGCATGGTAAAAATTGATGAAGTTGATCATCAGGGAATATTTGACAAATCAACAGGAAAGTATACCCACAGACTGAGGACCATAAAAAAAATCATTTAAGTTAATTTGATATCTGAATCTTTCTTATAACTTTGTGCAGTTCATTATCCATATTTTCTTCAGGGCAGGGTGATCATATATAACACGTGAAATTCCCGACCGGCGGTTAAAGTCCGCGACTCCCGATATATCGGGACTGATCCGGTGAAATTCCGGAGCCGACAGTATAGTCTGGATGGAAGAAGAAAGGATTCTTTCCTTTAAGCGATATCTGAAAAGGTAATCGTTTGAGTATTCCAAGTATTTCCTGAAGAAATTGAGGGTTTTTATCAATTATCACAAAGGAAAAATGAAACGAACTGGAGTACTAATTTACACTGTTTTTATCCTGGGTTCCCTTTCTTTCAGCCAGGAAAATGTCAAAGGCCGGATTATTGATGAGCTATCAGGTAATCCTGTCGCTTATGTAAACATCAGCATTACCGATTCATCAATTGGCACAAGCAGCAGCTTAAACGGGGAATTTACATTTAAACTAAAAGCAGGCAAACATGATTTGGTGTTTTCCGCTGTGGGTTATGCCCGTAAAATCTTGTCTGTAAAAATCTCCGAAGATCGTTTACAGGATATGGGTAATATCATCTTGTCCCCAAATATAATCGGACTTCATGAAATCAACATCATTTCATCCCTGGCTCAGGACAGGCATACCCCTGTCGCCTTGTCTACGATTCCTTCCAGGAAAATAGAAAATGAATTGGGAGATCAACCATTACCGGAAGTAATGAAAATGGTTCCGGGGGTTTATGCTTCAAGAACTGGGGGGGGCAGTGGAGATGCAGCCATAAACATCAGAGGGTTTAAACAGGAAAATGTGGCTTTGTTACTTAATGGAATACCGATTGGTAGTGTGGAAAATGGATTGGTTTACTGGAACAACTGGCTTGGTCTTTCTGATGCTACACAGCAGATCCAAATACAAAGAGGACTTGGGGCTTCAAAAGTAGCTTTAAACTCGGTTGGAGGTACCGTCAATATAATAACAAAGACAACCGAAGCACCAAAAGGTGGAGCCATCAGATATTCAATTACTGATTATGGCAATTCCAAATTTACTTTGAGCTATAATACCGGAAAACAAAAAAACGGGATGGCCATATCATTCCTGGGGTCAAGGATTTGGGGGCCTGGTTTTGTTGATGCTACATATGTCAGGGGATGGGGATATTTCCTGTCAGTAAGTAAAGAATTTAATCACAAACATAAGCTTGTTTTTGTTGGCCTGGGAAATCCTGAAAGACACGGACAGAGAAACATTATGCTTTCCAAATCTGAGGTTGACAGATACGGCCTGAAATTTAATAAGGACTGGGGCAGCTACAACGGTGAAGTGAATAATGCTTCAGAAAATTTTTATCATAAACCCCATTTGAGCTTAAATCATTACTGGGATATATCTGACAAATCGTTTTTGGCAACCTCTGTTTACTTTTCATATGGATACGGCGGAGGCAAATGGTCCGACAGTTTCATGACGGACAAACAAATCTATGATTACAGAAACCCAAGCGGACAAATAGATTGGGGCACAATTTATGAGAACAATTTTAATAACAATGAATATTATGTCCTCTCCAGCGGTGATTCAGTAACAGGATATTCCAGGAACATCCAAACCAATTTTCTTGCCAGTCATATATGGACAGGATTGATCTCCACCTTTGAACAAAAAGTCGGGGACAACACTAAAATTACAGCCGGAGTGCACTACAGATACTTTAAAAGCAAACTGCAACAGAAAGTACGTGACCTGTTGGGAGGCGATTTCTACATCGACAATTATGCATGGGCCATTGACGGACCCGGAAACAGGAACGAAATAAAACAAGTGGGAGATATTATTAAAGTAAATAATGGAGCCATTATTAACTTTGTAAGTCTTTTTGCGCAAGCAGAATACACATACAAAAATATTAATGCCTTCCTTTCAGGTAGCATCTCAACCAATTGGTATCAGCGCTATGATAAGTATAATTATCTTGAAAATACTAAAAGTGAAACCATTAATATCTCCGGCTATGACTTTAAGGGTGGTTTAAATTACAACCTGAATGAATATCACAACCTATTCTTCAACTCAGGATATTTCTCAAGGGTACCATATTACAAATTTGTTTTTGCAAACTATTCCAATGAACCATCCGGAAATTTGGAAAATGAGTTGATCACCTCCGGAGAATTGGGCTATGGTTATAACAGGCATACAACAACCATCAAATTAAATGGCTACTACACATACTGGAAGGACCGCTCCCTCCTGGCCAATGAATATAACCAGTTCCTTTTTCCTGTAATGATCAAAGGCCTGGATGCCAGGCACCAGGGTATTGAACTTGAGATATCTCAGGGAATTACTTCTGATTTTAAGATTGCAGGATCTGTCTCACTGGGTGATTGGAAGTGGAAAAACAATGTAAGCGCGGAGGTCTATGACAACAACAATGTATTGAAAGATACCGTAAAAATATATGCTGATGGCCTTTTTGTTGGAGATTCTCCCCAAGCCCAATACAGGCTATTCGGACAATTGCATTTTCTGAAAATATTTGATCTGGTTGTAAATTGGGTTTATTATGACAAGTTATTTGCTGATTTTGACCCGGTGGCCAGAAATAATCCTAAAGACAATCAGCAATCATTTAAGATCCCTTCATATTATCTGGTTGACATTCATCTGAGCACCTCATTTTCAATTGGTTCCCTGCCCGCAATTGTAAATTTGAGTTGCTTTAATGTGATGAACAGAACACATATTTTACGGGGCATGGATGGGCCCGGGCATGACATAGAAAGCTTCAGGGGATTTTGGGGTTTCTCAAGATCATTTAGCATAGGAATTACACTAAAGTTTTGATTTTTAAATGATCTAAATAAATATTTTCAACAAACACAACTTTTAACTTCCTGTATTTATATCACATACATCCTGTTTAAATCCTAATTGGTTTGCAATTAATTAATAATAAATTAACTTTCCGTAAAATTTAACGTATTACTTTCGTTGCAGGAATATATTTAACCAAAAAACCTAAAATTATGAGAAGAAGCAATTACACAATTTTGTTGTGCTTTGTAGCACTTTTTATGGCCGCAAATCTCTCCTACGGCCAGGGAACGCTCAAGGGTAAAGTAAAAGATGCCGCTACCAATGTTGGACTTTATGGAGCCAGCATAATGGTTGAGGGCACCGCTATCGGAACAGCAACCGATGAGAATGGTGATTTTAGTTTTGATTTGGATGCTGGAAAGAAGAAAATTATTATTAGTTATGTTGGTTACGAAAAACAAGAAATGGAAGTAACCATTAAGAATGGCCGGGAAACCAGCACGGGGACTATACGTATAGAGCCAATGGCAATTGGTATGGCAGGGATCAGAATTGTCTCTGACCGTGCCCGTGACAGAGAAACACCTGTTGCCATGAGCAACATCGAAAAAAAGGAGATAGTTGACCGTCTGGGTTCAAGGGACATCCCTCTGATCCTTAACTCAACACCAAGTATTTATGCAACACCTGGCGGCGGTGGCGCCGGAGATGCCCGTATCAATGTCAGGGGATTTAATCAAAGGAATGTTGCCATCATGATCAATGGTGTTCCTGTAAATGACATGGAGAACGGATGGGTATACTGGTCAAACTGGGATGGTATCTCAGATGCTACATCTTCAATACAGGTACAGCGTGGTTTAAGTGCTGTCAACCTTGCTACGCCTTCTATTGGAGGAACTATGAACGTTATCACCAGCCCTGCTGAAATGAAATCAGGTGTATCCGGCCGTTTTGAAGTTGGTTCCGGTAACTTTATGAAAAGTACAATCACCGGTCATACCGGACTTATTGGCGGCAAATTTGCCATGAGCGCAAGTGTTGTCAGAAAAGTTGGCAACGGTATTGTTGATGGTACCTGGACTGATGCATGGGCATATTACCTCGGTGCAAGCTATAATATTAACAAAAACCACAGACTGGAAGTTTATGCGATGGGTGCACCACAAAGACACGGTCAAAACCTGTATATGCAAAACATTGCCACCTATGACCAGGAATATGCTAAATCCATCCAGGGTTATGACACTCTTGCTTTTGGCAAATTCAAAGAACAGGGAAGACTTTACAATCAAAACTGGGCTCCGGTAAAAGCAACCTACGAAGGCAAACAAGCTTTCAATGGAAAAACTGATCGTAACAGGCATTCAGATCTTTTCCTCAATGAAAGGGAAAACTATTATCACAAACCTCTGGCAAACTTAAACTGGTATGCACAATGGAATGATAAGGTAAGCCAGTTTACAACAGTTTACTACTCAGGCGGCCAGGGTGGTGGTACAGGTACCTATGGAGCACTTTACCGTCGTGATGCAAATGGGGTTCTTGGTGGAAAAGATTATAAATTCTATTATGGCCCAAGTCCATGGTCGTGGGATTTTAACCAGACAATTCTTGCAAACAGCGGACAGATGGACTCTGTATTTATTGACAAAGAATATTTTGCTCTTAAAAATGGACAATCTGTTGGTATCTTAAGAAATAGTATAAACAACCAGTGGACCATAGGCGCCATTTCTAAAGTTAAGATTGAATGGTCTGATGTTTTCAGAACTACCATCGGTGTTGACTGGAGAACAGCTGAAATCCAACATTACAGGGAAGTTCGTGATCTGCTGGGTGGATTGTATTATATTGATAATGCTGATGAGTTCAATCCTGATAAAAAAGCGTTTATCGGAGATAAAATTGCATACAACTTTACAAATACTGTTGATTGGATTGGTGGTTTCCTTCAGGGAGAATATCACACCGAACTTATTACAGCTTATGCCACTGTTGGCGTGTCAAATATCAAATACAAACACACCAATCATTTTGTAAAATCAAAAGAAGATACAACCAAGAAACTTGAGCTGAATCCGGATGCAATAATGGGTTACCAGGTTAAAGGTGGTATTAGCTACCGCGCATCAAATATCATCACTGTTTTCGGTAATGCCGGCTACGTATCAAAAGTTCCAATTTTTGATGCAGTCGTTAATGACAGAACCAACCAACTCATTAAAGATCCTACAAACGAAGAATTTATTTCCGCTGAGTTAGGACTTAACTTCAGGTCAACAGATGAAAAATTCAATGCAAATGTTAACCTGTATCATACCAATTGGAACAACAGGGTTGTAACTGTAACTGATTATGAGCTGTTTAGCGACAATGAGGGATTGTTCCTTATTTCAGATCTGGATGCTGTTCACCAGGGTATTGAACTTGACTTTGCTGTACAACCAAACAAATGGTTCAGAATTGACGCTGCAGGATCAATAGGAAATTGGAAAAACACCAATGATGCACAGGTTAACTGGTCAAGTTACGATGACACTGTTCAGGATTCAACATTCAAAGTATTCACTAAGGATTTGAAAACTGGTGATGCTCCACAGACACAATTTGCGATTTCCGGAACTGTATTTCCATTGAAAGGACTTTATCTTACTTTGTCAATGAGACATTACGCAGATATGTATGCAGACTGGAATGTTGCAAGCCGGGTTGATCAGGATGACAGAGCTCAAAGCTGGAAGACTCCATCATACAATGTGTTTGACCTTCACGTTGGTTATACATTGCCAACGAGTCCAAATTACAGGATCGAACTTTTTGCCCATATCTTCAACCTGTTCAACACATTATATATCCAGGATGCTGTTGACAATAGTCAATATAATGCCTTTATGGGCGATAACAACAACAATACACACAGCGCTGCTGCTGCAGAAGTTTACCTTGGATTACCCAGGTGGTTCAACACAGGAATCCAGATTTCATTCTAATGTTTTCCTTATCCAAAAAATCCCCTTTACCATATTGGTAAGGGGATTTTTTTTATTAAATAACCAAATATAAAATAGCATTTTTAGCCACAATTATTATTGTATTGCTGTTTGCCGATTGCAATAGACCGGAACTCTCAGAAAAGACCTATGTTATTCTTTTGTCACAGGATTATACCCCTGCCATCACGTAATTTCTAAACCCTATTTGCTAATTTTGTTCTGGGCATCCTGCTTTATTTTTGCAGCTTCCTGCCTGGCTTTTTTTATAATAATATCAGCCTGTTTATCAGCTTCCTGAACCATTTGATCGGCCTTATTGTTGGCCTCTTTCTTAAGTTCATCTGTAGTTTTTTTAGCAGCTATCTCGGCAAGAGTTCCTTTCTTCTTGGCTTCCTCCAGTAGCTTCTTAGCTTGTTTTTCAGCTTCTTCCCTGCCCTCTTGTGCAGCATCTCTGGCTGATTTTTTTATTTGATCCGCTTGCTTTTGAGCTTGTGTGAGGATTTCCTTGGCCTTTTTGTTAGCATCATCAAGAATTTCTTGCGCTTCTTCTTTTGCCTTTTTCTCCAATTCTTCTTTCTGTTTATCCAACTCCTCCTGAATATTCTTTTTAATATTATTAACTACATTTCCTTCACCCTTCGCCAAACCTGTCTTTACTGAGGGATCTGTTAAAGTGCCTCCGATAAAAACATCAAGATTTATTGTTTCACCAAGTGAAAAATTTGCACCTTGTTGGTTGGCCTTGCTAACAAGACCTTCCAACACGTCATTTGCCTGAGTTCCCATCACATTTCGGGGAATCTCCATATCCATCTTATAATTAATTGTCTGGTCTACTGCCGTCCATCCACTGAGCGTTGCTTTCATGTCCTTCATTTTAAGATCAAAAGGCTTCACATTAACCTTTCCATCGACAATTTCAAAATACATTTTTATGGCATTCAAATCAAGTTTTCTAAACTTATCCGTTTTTAAGACATCTGAAAGTTTATTTAATGTATTTACGTTTTCAATGGATATCCGGCTAGTATATATTAAACCAGATCCCGCTAAAGTTGTCCAATCCGGCATCATGTTTTCACCCAACACGGTGTTGAAACTAAATTTAGAAGAAAACTCACCAATGGTATGCCTTGCAATCGGAGCATACTTTTTCATTATTGTGAAGGTTTCAGCAGCTTGTTGAATGTTCAGACCATTAATATCCAGCTCCAAATCAACAACCGGTTTCTCTTTGTCTTTTGAATCATAACTACCATTTATAGCAATATTGCCATTGAACAATTTACCTCTTAAACCTTTCATCCAGACCTTCTGATCATTAACTATCACTTTGCCTTTAACATCTTTCATGAGTATGTTGTCATACATTAACTCATCAAATGCGGAATTAAGCTCAAAATCAATTTTAGCCGGAACTTTAAATACAGAAACTTCAACAGGATCAGCCTCTTCTTGCACTGGTACTGCTTCTTCCTCTTCATCAAGTGTACCTTCCATAAAGTCGTTAACATTAACGTTTCGGGATTGGGTCTTTAAATTTCCTTTCAATGTACCATCTCCAATTATGTATGAAATGTAATTTTCTATTTTTCCTGATGCCTTTATGTCAGTGGAAGCATATTTAAAATCCAGACCTACAAGATCTAGATATTCAGGTGAAAAGTTCAATTGCGCAAGTGATACAATGATTGGCTCGGAATATCCTTTCATATGATAATTTAGCCCTTCTACCAGGAAAGACCCCATAGCCTTAAATTTATCATATTCTTCCTTTTCTATCGTTGATAAATGACCCTCCAGCGCAACATTTAAATTAAGAACACCTTCCATACTTTCGTTATCAGATAAAGGATAGACCTTCTGAATGGATGCAAGGTCTAAAACACCATCAATTTTTCCCCTGATATACGGATCAGAAACAGGAGTTTTGACAACCATGTTCACATCAAAAGGATTATCAATCATTGAAAAACTGAATTTGCTAATGTCAATTATAGTATTATCAATATCACCACCTTTGTTATCGATGGTGGTTCTGACCACAATGTTTTCAACCGAATTGGGAAGATCCGGATATTTAAACATACCATCATCAACCTTCAGGTCAACTCCAAATGATGGAATATTCTGTTCATTGTATAACCCTTTTACATAACCATTTAAGGAGAAAGTCCCGTTGGTTTTAATATCTTCGAAATCTTTCATGAAAATTGCAGGAATGAGTGACAAAACATTATTGAAGGTATTCTTCGGGGCATTAAATGTCACAAGGATATTCAGGTCATCACCAGCCATTGCCACACTGCCGTTAAACTCGAGGATCAATGCATTTAGCTTGACCCTGTTTTTTTCGAATTTATATATTGAGTTTTTGATATCAGCATCAAAATCGGCTTCAAATTCAAGGATGGTTTTATACAAATAACTAATACCATCCTGCTCAAAAGATAAACTTTCAATGGTCGAATTTGTTTTTAATACAGAACGGTCGGCAGAAATATCTCCGGAAAGTGTATGGTTTAAACCTTTGATTTTCAATAATGTATTCCCGGGAACATCCTGGTACAGGATATTAGCATCTTTGATCGTAAACTTTTTCAAGGCAATTTTAAATGAAGCATCACCTTCAGCTTCTTTTTGAGCGGAGCCAACATCAGCTGTTGTATCATGAGGAAGAATTTCCCAATTCGGCTTTTCATCCTCATTTATTATTAATGAGGCTTTGGGATTAGTCACAAGAATACTCTTAACAAGGTATGCATCCCCTTTAAAAACACTTACCAAATCAACAACAGCCGACAGGGATTTGATCGAGGCAAGGGTATCACCTTCAAATTCATCAACTCCTTCAACAGATAAATCCTCCATACTTACGGTGAGATTTGGAAAATGATTGATCAGATTAACGCCAAAATCCATGAAATCAACTTTTGCTTCAACTTGCTTATTGATTTCCTGTTTAACTCTTTCCAATATTTGTCCTTTAAAAATAACAGGTATAACAGCAATAGCTACTACCAGGATTAGAATCAGGGTAGCAATGATCCTGAAGAACTTCCAAAAAAGATTGCGCTTTTTGCTCATATGACAAAATATTTAATGTTTATATATAAACAATGATTTTACAGGAATTGTTTGTGAATTCCTTGTAAAATGATTTGATCTGCCAATACAAGACTGGCCATAGCTTCAGCAACCGGAACAATTCTCGGCACTGCACACACATCATGTCGGCCTTTGATTTTTATCTCTTTGGCAATACCCGAAGAAGTGATAGTGTTTTGTGTAATGCCGATTGATGGTAACGGTTTAAAGGCAATCCTTAATACAATATCATTGCCATTACTTATGCCACCCTGAATTCCCCCATCATGATTGGTCTTCGTCAACCCACTTTGTTTTCCTCCCGTAAATTGATCATTGTATTGAGAACCCGGGTAAGTTGCAGAACTGAAGCCCAATCCAAATTCAATTCCCTTTGCGGAGGGAATGCTCAACAGAGCTTTTCCAAGCTCGGCATTCAGTTTTCCAAATACGGGTTCTCCTATCCCTGGCACCATATTTTTTACAACAATTTCAATGACGCCCCCGAGGGTATCATTGTTCTTCTTTGCCCTAATGATCTCATCCATCATTTCAATGGAAGAAACCTCAGAAGGACAATAAACCGGTGATTTATCTATTATTGCCTGGTCAATTTGCAATTTTTCCCTGTTTATGCCTGTCATACCTATTCTGATAACATAAGCAAACACACAAATATCTGATGCAATAAGCAGTAGTCTTGCCAATTCTCCACCGACTATTCTTGCAACGGTCTCCCTCCCGGAAGACCTGCCTCCGCCTGACTTAACCTGCAAACCATATTTCATATAATTGGAGTAATCAGCATGTGATGGTCTGAATACGTCTTCAAGGTTTTTATAATCAGAGGATCTTGTATTGTGGTTCTTAACAAGGAATGCAATGGGACCTCCTGTGGAACAATTATCTTCTATTCCGGAAAGCCATTCGATCTGATCTTCTTCATTTCTTGATGTTTTACCAGGCAGGCTTTCCGGATAACGTCTTTTCAGCCGTTCCTGAATATTCTCCTTATTAATATGGATACTTGAAGGAAAACCTTCGAGGACTCCTCCAACAGCAGGTCCATGTGATTCTCCAAACGTTGTAAGACGCAAAACTCTACCAATGGAATTACCTGGCATATAAATTCATTTATCTCAAAATTATGACAAAGAGAATTTTTGTTATAAATCATCCCAAATTTCAAGTGAAAATATAAACAAATAATTCATTTGTCAATAATGGAGATAATAATTTTCAGAAATAAAAATTGAGTCAGAAAAACTACTTGGTATTATTCTCAAGATATTTCTTTTTTGCCTCTAACAACGCCAGGTCTTCTTTAGCCTTTTGAATTTTCTTTTCAAACTCTTCTCTAAGCACATCAGCTTTTTTAGAATTGGCCAGGAATCCAATGTTGTTTTCCCATAATAAAATATCTTCCCTCAATTTATTTATCCTGTTGGATAGAGATCCTAGTTCTTTTTTTAAAGTTCTGTTTCCTTCAGGAGCTTCTTTTAAGGTATCAACCTTATTTCGGTAACCTGCAACATCAAGTTCTACTGCGCTTATCTTTAATTGCTCAAGTTGTTCATTAACAGCTTCCCGAAATTGTTTATTTACTTTATCCTTTTCTTTAATCGGAACGAAGCCTACTTCCATGAATTGTCGCTGATAATCCTTTATCACTTTGAGGTTTTCAGCCTTATCATCAGCATATTTGTGACTTTTGACCTTTTCAACCAGTTCTTTCTTCAAATTCAGATTATCTTCCTCTTTTTCATGGATATTTTTAAAATATTCGGACTTTCTATTGAAGAAATCATCACATGCCGCCCGAAACCGCTTCCATATCTTATCGGAATGCTTTTTAGGAACCGGACCAATTTTTTTCCATTCTTTTTGGAGGCCTATCAGTTCCTGTGTAGTTTGTTTCCATTCCGAACTATCCTTGATATTCTCTGCCTGCACACACAAATCCAACTTAAGATTATAATTGTTAAGTTGTTCATGTTTTATGGAATTCAAATATTCCTTTTTATTATCGAAAAACGTATTTAAGGAAGTTCTAAATCTATTCCAGACCTCATCATTATGCTTCTTCGGAGCCCTGCCAATGCTCTTCCATAACTTAAAAAGCTCATTAATCTCATTGGTCTTCGCCTGCCATTCTCTCATATTGGAAGGTTCTTCCGTAAGAACGATTTCAATCTTCTCACAAAGGGCTCGTTTAGCCAAAAGGTTCTTTTCCTGGTCTTCATGAAGTTTTTCGTAAAATTCCTTCCTCCTCTGATTTATATTATCTGTGGTATTCTTGAACCTTTCCCAGATCTCCTCTCGCTTGTCAATAGGCACAGGTCCAATCTCTTTCCATTCTTCATGGTATTTTTGAAGTTGCTTGAAGGATTTTATTATGGATGTTTCAAGCAGTAGCTCTTCAGCCCTTTCACAAAGCTCAATTTTCTGCTCCAGGTTTTTCTTTAGGTCAAGGTCTCTTAATTCATTGTTGATCTTCACTTTGTCGAAAAACTTTTCAACAAGAAAATGATAAGATTGCCATAAATTGGAAACTTCTCCTGCGGGCACCATCCCAATCTCTTTCCATTGCGCTTGTAATGCTTTGAACTCATCGTATGTCTTCTTCAGAGTTTCCTCTGAATTAATAAGCTCCCTCAGCTTTTCAAGGATATCTTTTTTCAGTTCCAGGTTCTCTTTTTTGATTTTTTCCTGGTTTTCTACATATAGTTTCTTATTCTCTTTGTAAACATTAAATGCTTCATTGAACCTTACTTCAATCGGATCATCGACAGGTTTAAACTCTTCTTTATTTCCACCTTCTTTTAAAAACTCTTCATATAACCTGTTCTTTTCCTCCTTGTTTTTCCTTAAAAAAACAACCTTGATCAAAGCTACCTGATTCTTTATCTTCGAAATACTACTTTCTTTTACTAGCTCACCAAGGTTATCTGCCAATTCCGCTCTTGTCAACCCTGATAATTCCTCCAGGGTCGTTTGCTCATCCACCGGTTCATCTTCTTCATTATCTTCCCCCTCATCTTCTTCATCTCCGGATTCATCTCTAAAATCAGCATCTAACCGATAGCCTTGTGAAGCCTCATATTCGCTGATCTCTACGATGGTACTCGACAATTCCTCAGAACCTTCATCCTTTTCTATGTCAGAACCTTCCTTTTGACTTGATTTCTCAACCTCTTTGGGGGGGCTGTCTTCGGAAGTTTCGATTGACGGAACAACTTCCTTTTCTGATTCAACCTTTTTTTGATCGTTCAATTTATCTTCAGGTAAAGAATTCTCCACCCTCGGGGTTTCCCCTTCACCGGGTTTTTGATTGAGTTGGTCTTTGTTATCCATTTGAATAATTATCAAAAATGCTAAAAATATGTCTAATGAAAGACTTGAAAGATGCTCTTTTTAAATGGAGTGCAAAAATAGCAATAATTTATAATCATAAAAATTTAATTACTTGTAAACATAACAAATCGCATGTTCAACAAAGACCAATATTTAATCCAAAGAGGATCTGTTAAATATTATGTATCCAAAATTCAGGAATAGGGTAAGCTTGTCATTTGCGCGATCATAGTAATTGAGGCTGAAACTCAATGGTCCAAGCGGGCTTTGCCATACCAATGATCCTGACCCCATAAAAGAACGGTTTGAAAAAGGCTTGCCATATTCTACAGACTGGTCAGGCAATTGTCTAAGCTCCCTGTATGGCTGGAATAAATAACCCTCTAAACGAAAATCTGTTTTATTTGTAAAGTTGAAAATTGTTTTTAGCCCAACGGCAAGGTAATTATGTGACCTGTACTTCGGCAAAAAAAGCACCTTACTTTCAGGAATTGGTTGAAAAGCCGGGGAAAGCAGTATGGTTGAAGTATAATTGTTTAATAAAGGTTGATTGGACATTTGAAGTTCAGAATAGAAACCAAACTTTACCGGGCCCAATCTTTCAAAATAATCATCCCAAACCATACGGAATTGAATCCACTGGTGGAATTTTTCAAATTCATTTCTATCAATGGAAGTTGAAACCTGGGCAATGCAGCGGAATGTTGAACGCAAGCAGGAACTTCGCACCACTATTTGCAAACTGCTTATAATTCAATGAGTTGTATTCAAGTTGTAAATAGGGGGAGACAAAATCAAAATATGTGATATCTGCGGTATCAATACGTGTAAAGTAATTTGTTTGGTAATACTCCTCTTTCATTCTTACAATTTCTCCACCACCGATCAGTTTTCCTGTATTTCCCACCGGTATTCCGGCATCCAGCCAGAACATACTTTCATTTTCAAGCAAATAGGATGGGGTCGGATCTTCATAGAAACGTACACTATTCTTAAAATAGTCACGGTGGTTATATGTAAAACCACCATCAATCATAAATGGCTTGCTGGTGGAAAAATCTATCCTGGTCTTTGCCTCAACCGAAGAATAAAACCTTCCAAAATAAACATTCACTGATGGATTATAGGCCTGATAACCCAAATGTTTAAAGTCCAATTGAATAAATGCTTCGTTGGCGATAGAAGAACCAAGGCTCCCACCAAAGCTTATCTTGAACTTTTCTGCGGGCTTCATATCAAGATGGAGGTTGTATAATCCTGTAACTGGATTATAAAAGAGCTCTGGAAAAATATAACTAATTTTGTCGTCTGCAATTAAATTAAAATATTCAGATTTAATTTCTTCCAAAGTAACTATTTCTTCCTTTTGCTTGAGCAATTTGCTGACATACTTTGCCTGGGCTTTATTCAGGCCTGAAATAATAATTGAATCAACCAGGAAATTGGGTTTTTTTAAAGAAAATCTTGTTCGCTTCACATCTTGTTCTTCAGATGATATTCGTTTTTTGATTAGGCTTTCTATGTTTTCCCTTTTTCGCATAGTAATCACATAACCACTATCGATAAATTCCTGTGTTCTGCTAAAATCGACGATATTTACTTTTCCCAGATTGTGCTCGATGAGGAAACCGCTGTCATTTTTCATATTATAATCGGTCTTTGTCACCAACATATTCTGAATCTGAGACAGGATATCATCTTGTCTTGGCGCCCCATAATTTCCTGCGGCCTTGCTCCCGATAATGATGTCCGGATGAAAATTTTCCACCATAATATCGGCAGGAAAATTATTGTATAATCCCCCATCGAAAAGCAATTTATTATTGATTTTTATAGGTTTGAAGAAAAACGGAAAGGTCATAGATGTTCTGACTGCAGTACCCAGTTGACCTTCACCAAGGACAACAACCTCTGTATTTTCTATATCCGCAGCAACACATCGAAAAGGCACGAATAAGCTATCAAAATCATAATTGGCAACCGCACTGGCACTCCCAAAAAGCTCCATGAATTGATAATCCATTTCAATGGGAGCGATGATATTCGTGGGAAACTTTGACTTCAGTTTCCTTGAACTGCCATCATAATCAAAACGTACATTAACCCAGGAAGCATCCTGCCGGTCTTCTTTAAAATAAAAGATGTATTGTTTTTCAATTTCGCCTGAAGCCCAGCGTTTGAAATCTTCTGACACCATGATTGCCTCAATCTCTTCAGGGCTATAACCACTGGCGTATAAGCCGCCAACAATTGCTCCCATTGAAGTACCTGTAATATAATCTATGGGGATCCCAATTTCTTCAATCGCCCTGAGAACGCCAACATGAACAACTCCTTTTGCTCCTCCCCCACTCAAGACAACTCCAACCTTCTGCGAAAACAGAACATTCGTACAAAGTACCAGGACGATTATAACATATATGGTTAATGCAACCCTCATTATCGTATATCCTGAATATGCAGATAATTTGCCAAACAGCTTTGACAAGGATTACAAAATAATATAAAGAATACCTACGAACCAGATTTTTTTGAATAAAATATCAACAATCCATTGTTATACTTTTTGAAGAGCCTGGTCTAAATCCTGGATTATATCCTCTGCATCTTCAATTCCTACAGATAATCTTACCAGTCCATCAGTGATGCCGGCTTTTATCTTGGCTTCTCTGGATATTTTTGAATGAGTCATGGATGCAGGATGTTGAATTAATGTCTCAATTCCACCCAATGAAACGGCCAACAATGCCAATTCCACGCTGTCCATCATAACTTTTCCCGCCTCAAATCCACCTTTCACTTCAAAACTCAACATAGCTCCGGGACCCTTCATTTGCGTCTGTGCAAGTTCATATTGGGGATGAGATTTTAGACCAGGATACCTTATCCATTCAACCTTTGGATGTGCTTCAAGAAAGACTGCAACCTTTTTAGCGTTTTCCTGCGCCCTGTCAATACGTATTCCTAGTGTTTTGAGTCCCCGCCTGGTCATAAAAGCCTGATGCGGATCCATATTGCAACCCATATTAGCCATAATTCCCCTAAGCAATTTATAGTGGTCTTCAGATTTAGCAACAAGCATTCCTGCAACAATATCTGCATGCCCGTTAATAAATTTTGTCATAGAATGCAGTACAATGTCGGCTCCCAGGTCAAGAGGGGTTTGCAAATAAGGACTACAGAAAGTATTATCCACACATAGAGGAATTTTATGGTCGTGGGCCAATTTTGCCAATGCCTTGAGATCTGTGATACCTATAGTTGGATTGGCTGGTGTCTCTGTATATATGAGCCTGGTATTTGGCTTAATTGCCCTTCTTACATTCTCTATATCTGTTGTATCTACGTAATCATATTCAACGCCGAATTTAGAAAATAATGACTCCATGACTCCTCTTGCCGGGCCATATACAGCATTATGGCTAACCATATGCGCTCCCTGACCTAAAAATGCCATATATACAGTTGTGATCGCCCCCATACCTGAAGAAGTGGCAATTCCCCCGAAACCACCCTCAAGGTCTGCAACAGCATTCTCAAGTTCTTCAATGGTAGGATTACCTATTCTGGTATAAATATAACCATCCTCTTTGCCCGTAAAACAGGCTGCCCCATGATCTGCATTCTTAAACTTAAACGTTGATGTCTGATAAATCGGTGTTGTAGCACTTCCCAAAAGATCCTCGAACCCACCAGAGTGAATTAATTTTGAGTTTACACCGGAATTCTTATTCTTCATGATATAATTTTTTTTGCAAATGTATTTAATTTTATTCGATACATCTGCATGTTAATGAAAAAGTTTTCTTATCAAACGGAGTCTGGACTAGTGATCGCAAAGATTCTGTCCCGCAATCAACTTGTTTTCAAGCAAATCAACTGCTAGTTCTTTTGGGCCTTTTGCCTCTGCTCCGGTGTATACATTGATCCCGTGATCATTAAAGATCTTGATGGCCCTTTGTCCCATTCCCCCGGCAATAACATCCGTAACTCCATGTTCTGACAACCATTTAGGAATTACACCAGGCGCATGAGGAGGAGGTATTATACTGTGCTCATTTTCTATCTTTTGTTCCTTTGCTTCAAAGACTTCAAATGATGAAGCATGCCCAAAATGGGCACATAGTAAACCGTTTTCTACTGGTATAGCAATTTTTTTCATCTTCTTATACTTAATTATTCAAAATTTTACAATATGTTATGGCATCTAAAAATAATTATGATCATTGTAGTTTTGAACATATACCCAAAACTCAGATTGACATAATAAAAGCCGGCTAAAAACCGGCATGTTATTAAAAGGGCCAGAAATTGTTATCATTCCACACTTTTTCTTTTAAATCTTCATTTAATCTATGAAGTAAATGATGATGACCCTTTTCCCACTCAGCCAACATTTGATAAAGCTCCTTTTCATTCGGGTCAGTAGCTTCCTCTGCCCTTGTTGAGTAAACCTCTATTGCCCTGTTTTCAAAATCAATGGCGGCTGAAATAGCAGCAGCTTCAAAGCTGGCAGCAGAAATTTCATTTTTAATTTTTTCAGTTAGTATCTCTGTAACTTCTTCGTCATCTTCAATCAGATTGCCAGGATCGTTCTTCATAAAAGATTTATTCTTTTCATAGTGAGCAAATTGCCTGGAGAGAAACTCTACGTGTGCGTCTTCTTCCTCTGACATCATTTCAAAGATCCTTTTTACGCTTTCATTCTCTGTTTGACCCGCAATGGTTGAATAAAATGCCTTTCCCCTTCTCTCAAGAAGTATCGCAGTCTTTAAAATATCAATGGCTGTTTTCTTTTCCATAAATAGTTTTGTTGTTTGTTTAATTTGTAAATTTTTAACAAAGATAGCATCTTCCAGCCAATTCTCAATAAATACATCATTTTTCATAATTTTGTAATACAGACATTATCTCATGAATAAAGCATTAGAACAATTGACATCGCTTTTCATTGATTTTTACGGCAAGCCTCCTATGAGCATTCATCCTGTAGGTCATTCCGGATCAGAAAGGAAATATTTCAGAATTGAAGGTGCCGGATCAAGTGTAATCGGGGTATTTAGTGAGAATATTCAGGAAAACAGGACATATTTTTATCTAACCCACCATTTCCGCAATCTAAAGCTTCCCGTACCTGATATCTTAGCAATCGGAGCAGAAGAAAACACCTATTTACTTGAAGACCTTGGAGATATTACCCTGTTGAAAAAACTTAAAAACACAACCATCAATAAACGGTTCCCTGACGATATTTTGTCCCTTTACCAAAATGTAGTTGAAATTTTACCCCGTTTTCAGGTAGATGCCTCAAAAAACCTGGACTTTTCAAAATGTTATCCTGTTGCTGAATTTAATAACCACTCAGTATTTTGGGATTTGAATTACTTTAAGTATTGTTTTCTAAAACCGCAAAAGGTTCAGTTCAACGAACCGGAACTGGAACGTGATTTCCAAAAGTTTGCAAATTATGTGACTAAAAATAAATTCAACTACTTTATGTACAGGGATTTCCAGGCCAGAAATATAATGATCAAAAACAATAAACCATATTTTATTGATTCTCAGGGTGGGAGAAAAGGCCCTCTGCAATACGATGTTATTTCTCTTCTTTACCAGGTACGTGCAAATCTCCCTGACCATATAAGAAATCTTCTAATGGATCATTATTTAAACAAGCTTGGGAAAACCATCAAAATCGACAAAAAGGAATTTTACAAGAATTTCTCTTTCCTCTTATACCTCAGGATAATGCAAGTATTAGGGGCATATGGTTTCAGGGGCCTTATTGAAAGAAAAAAACATTTTATACTAAGCCTGCCGGGCGCAATAAGCCTTCTGAAAAATACACTTCAGGAATGGCCCTTACCCCATAATCTTCCTGAGATCAAAAAAATCCTGTCATTAGTTTCAGAAATAAAGCTATTAGATGAAAAGAAAAGCAACAAACTTACAGTGATCATAAACAGCTTTTCATATAAAAACGGTGTTCCTGAAGACAATAGCGGGAATGGTGGAGGGTTTGTTTTTGATTGCCGTGCTCTGCCAAATCCGGGAAGGGACATGAAAATGCAAAAATACAATGGCAGAGATAAAATCATCATCGAATACCTGAATAGCAAAAATGAAGTAGTTCATTTTTTAGATCAGGTAAAAAAACTTATTGACACATCCATTGAAAACTATATCTCAAGAAAATTCACCAGATTGCATATTAGCTTTGGTTGCACTGGCGGACAACACCGTTCAGTCTATTGCGCAGAAAAACTTGCCAGGCACATCAAACAAAAGTATCCAATAATTGTCAGTACTAATCATAGAGAACTACATACGTAACAACAAGATATCTGCTAATGGGAAGAAAACTTTGCAAAGAATCAGGAACAGACAGGAAAAAAAAGCAAAAATCCTCAACATTCAGGTGTAAATCATGTAACTTAACCGCATCAAAAGAAAAACACCTTTGCAAACCCACCAAATTGTGAATGAATGAAAGCTATGATCTTTGCAGCAGGAATTGGATCAAGGCTTATGCCGCTCACCAGTGATTGTCCGAAGGCACTCATTCCTGTTAATGACAAACCCATGCTGCAATTAATCATTCAAAGGATCATTAATTTGGGCATAAATAATATCGTTGTAAATACTCACCATTATTCCGGCAAGATCAAGGAATTCTTAAAGAAAAACAACAATTTCAACATTCATATTGACATTTCCGATGAATCCTTGCAGCTCCTTGATACCGGAGGTGGCCTGAAAAAAGCAGCTCCCCTTTTTAAAGACAACGACCCTATCCTGATCCATAATGTAGATATCTTCACCGACATCAACCTTCCTGAAATGATAGAATTCCACAAAAGCACCAATGCGATGGCAACCCTGGCAGTCAGAAAGAGAAAGACCCGTAGGTATTTTCTGTTTGATGGATCAAAAAGACTTGTGGGATGGGAAAATGTCATCACCGGAAAAAAAATATTGACAATTAAAAATTCAAGTACTGACAAACTGGCTTTCAGTGGAATTCAAATAATTCAGCCGACTCTATTTTCAAGATTCCCATCAAAAAAGGTCTTTTCCATAGTAGAAGCATATCTTAATGCCACGACAAGTCAGCCCATATATGGATTTGAACATAATGAAGGAACCTGGATTGATGCAGGAAAAGCTGAATTTCTGGAACCTGCATCCAATTTTGTAAGAACCAATAATTCTTTATATACCTAATAAAATGAATTCTTTTTTACAGGACGTTGCGGAATATACACTAGAAAATTATGGCTCAGAACTTGAACAGATTTGCATCGTGCTACCGAATAAAAGAGCCAGTCTTTACTTACGTAAAAGCCTCTCAGAATTGCTAAGCCAGCCGTCTTTTATGCCAACATATTTATCCATCGAAGACCTTGTTGAAGAAATATCCGGGTTAAAAATCATTGATAATATTAGTCAACTATTTTTATTATTTGATGCATATACGCAAGGTCCTGAAATCCTGGAAAAATCTTTCGAAAACTTTCTGGACTGGGCACCTGTTGTATTATCTGATTTTAACGATCTTGATCTGTACATGACAGATATAGATGCGGCTTTCAACTTTTTATCAGAAGCGAAAGCCATATCCTTATGGAAACCCCGGCCATAAAAATCTAACACATTTTCAAAAGCAATACATTGAATTCTTCCGTTCCCTTAAAGGATTGTACAATAGATTTAATATCAACCTTAAGAATAACCATCAGGCCTATAAGGGGATGGGATACAGATATGTTGCTGATAACATCCGGGAATTGAAAGATAATATCCCCTGGGAGAAAATTATTTTTGCCGGATTTAATGCATTTTCCAGGGCAGAAGATATTTTTGTAAGGGAACTTGTTAAGGACAAGAAAGCTGATGTTTTGTGGGACGCCGATGAATATTATATCGATAACCCCGAACAGGAAGCCGGAGATTTTATCAGACATTTCATTGCAAGCAACCAGGATGATAATAATCTCTGGATAAACAGCTTTCTTGAAAAGAATCCAAGAAAAATTGACATACTTGGCACTTCCAGTATTACAGCACAGGCAACTGTGGCAGGGAATATTCTTAAGGAATGGTCAATTGAAAATAAATCACATGATGGTACAGCCGTTATCCTTGCAGATGAAAAACTCCTGCTTCCTGTACTCAATTCTATTCCAGATGAGTACAAGTCCTTTAATGTCACTATGGGATATCCACTGGTATATACTCCATTATATAGCTTTTACAATAAATGGTTAAAAATCATTGGTGGCATGTCTGAAGCAGATTCCGATATTTCAGGAAACAAAAAGCACATCTACAAAAATGATGTCCTGGAGTTATTTCGCCACCCTTATTTCAAAGTATTACAAAAAGAACAGGCTGAAGAAATCATTCAGGTATTATTATCCACGAATCAGTTTTACTTTAGCCTCGATGATCTTAAAGAACTTTTTCCCGCAGATTATTCAATATTTACTAAGATATTCCAGACGCCAGAAAAAGTATCTGGCCTGATCAAAGGAATAATGGATATTACCGATGTCTTAAGGCAAAAATTTACAGAAAACCAGGAAGATGAAGCAAATAAATATGAAGTTGATATTGAGTATCTTTTTCAATTTGCAAAGTTGGTGAACGTTATCAATGAATTTATTGATCACCGCAACGAATATATTAATATAAAATCATTCAGAGCAATTCTCGATAAAATGCTAAGAAATGTATCGATACCATTTTACGGGGAACCTTTACAAGGACTGCAAATAATGGGGGTACTTGAATCCAGGGTGTTGGATTTTAAAAACATAATAATTTTAGCGATGAATGAAGGAATATTTCCAAATGCCAAACATCAGCAAAATTCTTTCATTCCATTTGAAATTAAAAAAGAATTTGGTTTACCAGGATATAAAGAAAAAAATAGCATTTACGCTTATCACTTTTACCGTTTATTGCAGAGGTCTGAAAATGTAGCTATCACCTATTGCACAGAACCGGATCTCATTGCCGGAGGGGGAAAAAGCCGGTTTATTGAGCAAATCATCACTGAGATCCCTGAAAAATGTTTCGCAACTGAGATAAGGCAGAAACTCTTCACTTTTGCATTAGATAAAATTGCACCATCAAGGCACATCGAAATAAAAAAGGATGACAAGACAGTCAAAACTCTTAGAAATCTTGCTCAAAAAGGGTTTTCACCAAGTTCATTAAGTACGTATATCAGATGTCCACTCCAGTTTTATTTTAAACATATAGTAGGACTGAGGGAACAGGATGAAAACATGGAATCAATTGATGCAGCTATGCTTGGCACCCTGGTTCATGAGTCACTCTATACTTTACATAAACCCCTGGAAGGTGTGAGATTGACTGAAAACCAAATAGAATTTATGGATGAACAAATCCATCAATCCCTGACTCAGGCGATAGACAAACACTATAAAAAGGGCAACCTGGACTTCGGACGTAACCTTCTGATATACAACGTAGCGAAAAATCTTGTTAAAAATTTTGTACGATACCAAAAACGCTACATTCAAACAAATAACAGCAACAATAATGAAACGCAGCTGCTTTCCCTTGAAAAGAAATTTCAACACCAACTGAAGTTTCGAACAGGCATGGAAGAATTTAATGTGACGATCACCGGGAAAATAGACCGGGTGGAAATGGTTGGTAAAACAATAAATATCCTTGATTACAAGACCGGTACCGTTAACCAGCCTGATCTAAAAATAAATGATTGGGAAAAAGCGAAAAATGACCCACGTTATGACAAAGCCTTGCAGTTATTAATTTATGCATGGCTTTATCAGAAAGTTACCAATAGTGATCATGAACTCCATGCTGGTCTTTTGCCACTCAGAACTCTGAAAAATGGTGCTACAAAACTAAAAATCAGTGATTCTTTTAAAATTGGACCAGAAACGATTTCAAAAACAGAAAATACCATAACTCAAGTCCTGGAAAATATTTTTAATACTTCTGTACCATTTTTTCAAACCAAGGATCAAAAACATTGTGAGTTCTGTTTTTTTAAAGATATTTGTATGCGATAATTATCACTATGTCATATTTCGAAAACAATCATGCCGAAATTTATTATCAAGTTCATGGAAAAGGACCTGTAATACTCTTGATTGCAGGATTGGCTTCAGACAGCCAAAGCTGGCAGTTCATTTTAAAGCCCATGACTAAGAACTTCACAGTTATCACATTTGATAACCGGGGTACAGGCAGAACTAAAATAAAGGATCATAACTTTTCGGTCAGGGATATGGCCAATGATGCATTGGCTCTTTTAAAACATCTTGGTATAGAAGAATGCATGGTTCTTGGGCATTCCATGGGAGGATGTATTGCACAGGACCTTGCTTTGCTGATTCCTGAAAAAATAAGCAAATTGGTTTTGGTCAGCACAACCACCAAAATGTCGGATAGAAACAAATCGTTGTTTGATTATTTCTTAGCCGAATGGCAAAGTAACATACCCCAGGAACAATGGTTGAGGAATTTGTTCTACTGGCTTTTCAGCCCACATGCTTTTACGAACAAAAAATTTCTTGACGCTGCCATCATATATACCATGTGTTATCCCTACCAACAAACCTTTGAAAGTTTTAAATCACAAATCGATGCCCTGGTTCAGTATGACTCGACAGCATATGTTACGGACATTGTTCCTGAAACATTAATCGTATCTGGTACCAAAGACATCCTGGTATACCCTGATGAATCTGAGAAATTAAAAAAAATCGCCGGATTCAAAGATTTTAAGCTGGTAAAAAATGCCGGCCATTCAATACATGCAGAATATCCTGATGAATTTGTCAATTCAGTATCCCCTTTTCTTGGATAAGAAGATCCAGGCTTATTTATGTTCACCAAACACCAGGGCTTCATAAATATATATATCTGCATTCTTCCAACCATCCCATCCAATCCTTGCTTTATCTTTGGAACAATGACCCAGGAATTCCTCTTTTGACCATCCGGTTTGAGTGGCTACCTGCGGAAGAAATGTGCCGGAACTTCGTCCATCGGTGATATATATTCCATGCTTTCCCATCTCAATATCTTCAATTGAAGATATCTTTTCCATTGGAGTAAGTACAGAAATTTCAATTTCAATATCATCTAATTCCTCAGGGGAAACACTTGGAAATCTGTAATCTTTGGTGGAAGCAGAAACGGCCATATCCTGAACTACTTTATATAATGGCTCTCCGGGTTCAAATCGTCCGATACAACCCCTTAATTTCCCAGCTTTCAACAAAGTAACAAAGGCGCCACAAGGTGCATGGCATTCTGAGGACAACCTGTCAGCATTTATATTTGGCATGGATCCATCCTGAATATATTGATCAAGGGTCTGCCTGGCAATATGAAGTAAATCCATTTTGTCTTTTTGTGTCAGTTCAAACTCTTTCTTATTCTTATCTGCTGGCTCTTTAACAGAATTCCGGGCAGTCACTGCCATTGCCCAATAACCAACAACCCTGTCTTTATCTCCATACAATTCAGCATCCCCGGAATTCTTATAATTAACTTTGTGAACAGTATAATCTGGTTCATCCTGTATCATATATAACAATGTATAAACAGAACTCCATCCGCACAAGCTTGTAGCAAGGTTTTGTATCTTCATTGACTCATTTCCCTTCAAAACCTTGTGCAGCTTATCGACCGATTTGCTCTCAATGGCCCCGGCAGTTTTATGATCCACTTCAATAGCATCCTCATATGATGGGTAATGTGAAAAATCGGTACTAATAACAAAAAGATTATTCCTGCCAAGAAATGGTTTCAGAACCCTGGCAATTTCTTCACATTCTTCCTTTCTCTGGGTTCCAATTACAATTGGAATCATATTGACATCATTACCAAGCTTATACTGCAGAAACGGTAACTGAACCTCCAAACTATGTTCATAAATATGCGCATCATTTCTGTATGTAAATAATTCATTCTCTTCAACAAGTTTTCTTGCCAAATCAATGTCAACCTTAACTTTACCAAGAGGTGTGAGATAATCACCTCTATTATAAACTGATGCCCCCCTGAAACTCACCCTGTGACTGGATGCTATTACAAATACATGGTCATAATGCATTTGGGGATCAATCTGATTAAAGGCAGACGCAGCAATTTCACCTGAAAAAGGATACCCGGCATGGGGAGAAATGATGGCAATGACATTATCAAACATCTTATTTGTGGCTTCAGAAAACAGTGTTTTCAAATCCTTTTGCAGTGTTAGTGGGTTCGATTCATAAAATTTACCGGCCGCATATGGTTCTCTATCTATCGTTTTACGATCACCATTTTTACCCTGCGAAAAACACCCACCACTGAAAATCATCATTAAAATCATAATTACCAAGCTTATTTTTCTCTGCATAATTTGATTAATTTCGTAAAAACACACAATAACAAAGATAATAAATGCTGGCTGATTTTAAAAATAAGTTGAAAACAGGTGTTTTCATTTTAGGTTATTCATCCATTTCGGTTCAAATAATCATGCTTAGGGAGTTTCTGACTATATTAGGAGGAAATGAACTGGTTATTGGGCTTTTTCTTTCCGGCTGGATGTTGCTCACAGGAATTGGGGCACTCGCTGGAAAATGGTTTAAATACCGCCATCACCCCAGAAATTATATTATCATCCCATTTATTATCCTGGTTGTAAGCCCTGTATTCTCTCTTATACTCACCTATCAGCTAAAATCAGAATATTTTGCGGCAGGTGAAATATTATCACCCCTGACAATTTGGATATTTACTTTGCTTGTTTTGCTACCATTTTGTTTCTTTTCAGGATTTCTTTTCACAGTGTTTTCAAAAATTCTTTCTTCGCTTTCCTCTAAAGAAAAAGTACGCATAGTTTATGGCTGGGAATCAATTGGCAGCCTTGCTGGAGGGATTATTTATAATTTCATCCTGGTATTTTTTCTGAACTCCCTGCACGCTTTGCTAATATCTTCTTTCCTTGGCTTATTAACCATTACCCTACTTCTTTTCAAAAGATCAATCATACTCAATGCATGGTTCGCAACCATTATTGCCATTTTTATTCTTGTGTTCTATGTTTCATCAGGTAAATATCAACAGCTTATAAGCAATTTGTATCCCGGCCAAAAGCTAATGGAATCAAAAGAAACTCCATATGGAAGAGTTGATGTTACATCTTCAGGTAAAAATCAGATCAGTTTTTATGAAAATGGTGGACTCCGATACACTTATGGGGCGGTTAAACAATCTGAAGAAATTGTTCATTTCCCCATGGCATTGCACCCCGATCCGGACTCGGTACTGATTATTTCAGGAGGATTTGCTGGTACAATCCTTGAAGCACTGAAATACCATCCCCTCTTTATTAAAAATATAGAAATAAATTCCAGCCTCGACAAATTGGCATGGAAACACATCAATGTTGATTTCCCAAAAAACATCGTAAGCTCCAGCTTTATCGACGGCAGGTCATATGTTAAAAAATCTGATTTGAAATTCGATGTTATCATTTCAGATATACCGAACCCTTCAACCATAAAATTAAACAGGTATTACACCCTTGAATATTTTTTGGAGGCGAAAAAAATAATGCAGAAACATGGGATATTCTGCTTACAACTTGAATCAACGGGTAATTATCTGGATGAGGAATCTTTAAGAATGCATTCTATCCTTCGGAATACATTAAGTAAAGTTTTTAAAAACATTATTCTTATACCTGGAACCAGAAATTACTTTCTCGCTTCGGATACCAAACTCTCATTCAATATTTCGAAAAATCTTGATTCTTTGGGGATTATAAACCAATTCATAACCCCGGAACACATTAATGATCAACTAATGGAGATGAGAAGCGAAATGTTGCTTCCAGTAAGATATACTTCCCACGAAACAAGTTCCGATCTAAAACCAATGGTTTTTAAACATAATCTGAAATACTGGTTAAGAATGCATAATACAGGAATATGGCTGTTTTTAATGATAGTTTCATTAATTACACTTATTGTCTGGATTGCCAATCATCCTTTTAACAAGGGCCTTCTGGTAACAGGATTCAGCGGAATTTCCGCAGAATTCATAGCCATTCTTATAATTCAGGTCCTTTTCGGTTACAGTTATTATTTAACAGGAATAATCATTACTTTTTTCATGGCAGGCATTGCACTCGGCGCATTGTATTTGCAAAAGTTATTTTACCCTTCCCCGATGAACTTTTTCAAGGTTCAGGTTTTACACTCTGCCTTACTGATAAGCATGATCGCAGTTTTCTACATTATGAATTCTTTTGCCTGCAATGAACACATAGCTATGGTTATTATTTTATTAATGGTTATTCTTACAGGAATTTTTTCAGGAGTGATTTTTTCATGGACAGCAAGCCTGCTTAAGACAACTGCAATCAGAATTGCTGCAAATTCATATAGCGCAGACCTTACCGGATCTGCAGCAGGGGTTTTGATTACATCAGTTTACCTGATTCCTGCATTTGGCATTATTGGTGCATCTGCTTTGATTGCAGGCCTCAATCTTTTTAATGCGTTTTATGTTTGGTTAAGAACCAGAAATTAATTATCTTTTGGCATTAATTACAAATGGCTAATGGATAAGAGAACATTTATTAAAAATAGTTTTTGCGCTGCATGTGGCATAATGTTAGGCCTGAATTCAAAGTATCTGAAGGCTGATGTATTATCCGGGCATTCTTTACAACCAAATATAAACAATAAGTTTTCCAGGAAAGCCATGCATTATATCAGTACCCCGAGAGGAGTCAAATGCAAGCTGTGTCCTCAAGCATGTGATCTTAAACCAGGGGAAACAGGAGATTGCAGAACAAGGATAAATGAGGATGGAGAACTGATCACGATTGCATATGGAAATCCATGTGCCATACACATCGATCCAATTGAAAAAAAACCATTAAACCATTTTCTTCCTGGCAGCACTGCTTTTTCAATTGCAACGGCAGGGTGCAACCTTGCTTGTCTAAATTGCCAGAACTGGACAATATCCCAGGAAAGTCCATTGAATACGCGAAATTATGAACTTCTTCCGGATCAACTTATCAGGCAATGCAAATCTTATCAGTGTGAGTCAATCGCATACACTTATTCTGAACCAATAGCATTTTATGAGTATGCTTTTGAATCAAGCAAACTGGCACGATTGAATGGCATTAAAAACGTATTTATTTCTGCAGGATATATCAATGAACAGCCATTGCGTGAAATCTCCCAATACCTGGATGCTGCAAACATTGACCTGAAAAGCTTCAGCAATGATATTTATGAAATGCTTAATGCCGGAACACTTGAACCCGTTTTGATGACACTGCAAATTCTGAAAGAAGAAGGTGTATGGCTGGAAATAACCAACTTAGTGGTTCCCTCCTGGACAGATGACATGGACTTAATAAAGAAAATGTGCAATTGGCTGGCCAGCAATGGTTTTAGTGAAACACCATTACATTTTAGCAGATTTCACCCCACTTACAAACTCAAACAGCTCCCTCCTACGCCCATTGATACCATTATGAATGCAAGGGAAATTGCCCTTTCTGAAGGCATCAAGTTTGTTTATACCGGAAATATCCCCGAAAAAGGAACCGAAGACACATACTGCCCTGATTGTCATAAAAAAATAATTGCAAGAAATGGTTATACCATCTCCGAATTCCACATCGTTGAAGGTAATTGCGCATATTGCAACAAAAATATCCCAGGAGTGTGGGAATAATCAATATTTTAAACTTTTTTACTTATTTAGAAAGTTAATCCATATTTTTGCATTCCATATCATTATATTCATATTAACCAATACAATTAGATATGAAAATTACTGTGGTCGGTAGCGGATATGTCGGGCTTGTTACAGGAACATGCTTTGCAGAAGTAGGTGTAGATGTAACATGCGTTGATATTGATGAGAAAAAAATTGATGGTCTTAAAAACGGCATTATTCCCATTTATGAACCCGGACTTGAAGAAATGGTGCATAGAAATACGAAAAAAGGGAGATTGCACTTTACAACAGATCTGGCCTCTTCATTAGAGAATTGTGAAGTTATTTTCAGCGCCGTTGGGACCCCACCTGATGAAGATGGAAGTGCAGATCTTAAATATGTGTTGGATGTAGCAAGGGAAGTTGGGAAAAATATGAATGATTACATATTAATGGTTACCAAAAGCACAGTGCCTGTTGGCACTGCCAAGAAAGTTCATAATGCCATTCAAGAGGAACTTGGAAAAAGAGGTATTAACCTGGAATTTGATGTAGCCTCTAACCCTGAATTCCTGAAAGAAGGAGCAGCTATTGATGACTTTCTGAAGCCCGACAGGATTGTAATTGGGCTTGAATCGGAAAAGGCCATGGATTTGATGAATAAGTTGTACAAGCCTTTTACTTTAAATGGTCATCCGGTTATTTTTATGGATATTCCATCGGCTGAAATGACAAAATACACTGCCAATGCCATGTTAGCAACACGGATAAGCTTTATGAACGATATTGCTAATCTTTGCGAAATTGTTGGAGCTGATGTAAACATGGTAAGAAAAGGAATTGGAAGTGACCCGAGAATTGGAAATAAATTTATTTATCCTGGTGTCGGCTACGGTGGATCATGCTTTCCCAAAGATGTTAAAGCCCTTATTAATACTGCAAAGGAAAATAATTATGCACTTCGTGTCCTTCAGTCGGTTGAGGACGTTAACGATGACCAGAAAAAAGTCCTTTTTAATAAGGTGAATAAATATTTTAACGGGGATATCAACGGTAAAACAATTGCCATATGGGGTCTTTCTTTTAAGCCGGAAACCGATGACATGCGTGAAGCTCCTTCATTGGTGCTCATAGATGAATTTACTAAAGCGGGTTGTAAAGTAAAAGCTTATGACCCTGCAGCCATGGAAGAAACACAAAAAAGAATCGGAGACAAAATCGAATATGCCAATGATGCTTATGAAGCCCTGATCGATGCTGATTGTTTGGTGCTTGTCACCGAATGGAAAGAATTCCGGATCCCTAACCTCAAAGTAATTAAAAAATTACTTAAATCTCCGGTTATCTTCGATGGTAGAAACATTTATGACATCGAGGAACTCAAAGGCATGGGCTTTGACTACTATTGTATCGGAATAAATACAGAAATTTAAATGATCAGCGAAACCAGGTAATTCTGTTTGCCAGGTTTTGTATTGAAAAATGTAATTCAGGAAATGAGAAAAAAAATACTTATAACCGGTGGTGCTGGTTTTCTGGGATCACATTTGGCTGATAAATTGCTTAAGGACGGTCATGAAGTGATATGCCTGGATAATTATTTTACCGGGAACAAGGATAATATTATACATCTTCTGGACAACCCGTATTTTGAGCTGATCAGGCATGATGTAACAATGAGTTTCTACATTGAGGTCGACGAAATTTATAATCTTGCCTGCCCGGCTTCTCCCATTCAATATCAGGTAAACCCAATCAAAACAATTAAAACATCAGTTGCTGGTGCCCTGAATATGCTTGGACTTGCCAAACGGATTAAATCCAAAATATTACAGGCATCTACAAGCGAAGTATACGGAGATCCCGAGATCCATCCCCAAAAAGAAAATTACTGGGGACATGTTAATCCGATTGGTTTCAGGGCTTGTTACGATGAAGGAAAAAGATGTGCTGAAGCCCTCTTTATGAATTATCATCGCCAAAATGACGTAAAAATCAAGATCGCGCGGATTTTTAATACTTATGGACCCAGGATGGATCCACATGATGGCAGGGTCGTTTCAAATTTTATTGTCCAGGCTTTAAAAGGCCATCCATTAAGCATTTATGGTGACGGTAAACAAACAAGGAGTTTTTGCTATGTGGATGACCTCATTGATGGCCTTGTAAGGTTAATGGACACAGGCGACGATTTTACAGGCCCCGTTAATATTGGAAATCCTGGAGAATTTACCATATTGGAACTGGCAGAAAAAGTCATACAAATGACGAACTCAGGTTCAAAGTTAGTCTTTGAACCCCTGCCTGAAGATGATCCCATTCAACGACAACCTGATATTACTTTGGCAAAGTCTAAATTAAACTGGCAACCGAAAATTAAATTAGAGCAAGGATTGAAACATACCATTGATTACTTCAGAACCATAGTATAATAATGTCAAAAATCCTTATTACCGGGGCCAATGGCCAGCTTGGCAAATCAATAAAAAAACTGGAACCAGATTTTCCTGCACATAAATTTATCTATACAGATATCCAGGAACTTGACATTGTAAACAAGCCGGATACCGAACAGTTTATCAACTTTCATAAACCAGATATAATTATTAATTGTGCAGCATACAATCAAGTGGATAAAGCTGAAGAAGAATCAGAAATTGCAAGAAAAATTAATGTTGATGCAGTTTCAAATCTTTCCTCGATTGCTGCAAAAAAAAATTTGGCATTCATCCACGTTTCAACGGATTATGTTTTTGATGGAAGGTCGTTCCTTCCTTATAATGAGAATGATAAACCAAATCCATTATCAAGTTATGCCGTTTCAAAATTTGACGGGGAGAAGGAAGCTTTAAAATATGGAAAAAAATCTATTGTGATAAGAACCTCATGGCTATATTCTCCATATGGTCACAATTTTGTCAAAACCATAATAAAATATGGAAATGAAAGAAACTCATTGAATGTTGTAAATGACCAGGTAGGAACTCCAACCTATGCAGCAGACCTCGCACATGCCATTTTGTTAATAACAGAAAAAAATGACACCCTGAATAAACCCCAAATATTTCACTTCTCCAATGAAGGAATTGCCAGCTGGTATGATTTTGCCATTGCAATTATTAAAATTTCAGAAACAGACTGCCTTGTGAATCCTGTGGGCACTTCAGAATACCCTTTGCCGGCTCAGAGACCTTATTATAGTGTACTAAACAAAAAAAAGATTAAAGGATTTCTGAATATTAATATCCCACATTGGTTAAGCAGTTTGGAAGAGTGCATTAACCTTATAAAACATTCTGATCATGAATTTAAATAAGATTGAACCTGAAATATTGAAAGCAGCAAATTCCTGGTTAAGTAATGAGTTTGACCAGGAAACCAGTGCAAAAGTGAAGGATCTAATTGAAAATGATCCTGTTGAGCTAACGGAGTCTTTTTACAGAAGCCTTGAATTTGGAACAGGAGGCCTTCGCGGGATCATGGGAGTTGGTACCAACCGCATGAATAAGTACACTGTTGGGATGGCAACACAGGGACTTACAAATTACTTGCTTCAGGAATTTTCCGAAATAAATCAAATTAAAGTAGCCATTGCACATGATTCACGAAATAATTCAAGATATTTTGCAGAAATAACGGCACATGTATTTGCGGCTAATGGAATTAAGGTTTATCTATTTGACGACCTAAGACCAACACCAGAACTTTCTTTTGCTATCAGGCACTTTGGTTGTCAAAGCGGAGTGGTAATCACAGCATCACACAACCCAAAAGAATACAATGGATACAAAGCATATTGGGATGATGGAGCACAACTCATACCACCCCATGACAAAAATGTAATCAAAGAAGTAAACAAGATCGAATCCATTTCAAGCGTCAAATTCGAAGGAAATAATGACCTGATCGAAATCATTGGTAAAGAATTTGATGATATATATTTGAAAGAAGTAATGGCACTCTCCCTTAATCCTGATGTCATTCAAAGACAAAAAGATTTAAAAATAGTTTACACACCACTGCATGGAACTGGTACAGTTTTAGTTCCTGAATGCCTCAGGGCTTTCGGGTTTGAAAATATTTTTTCTGTCGAAGAGCAATCCATACCAGATGGAAATTTCCCAACAGTAGATTCTCCAAATCCTGAAGAGCATAGTGCATTGGCCATGGCTATAAAACTAGCAGACGATATCAGTGCAAACCTTGTAATGGCTACTGATCCTGATGCCGACCGGGTCGGAATTGCAGTAAGAGACAATGAAGGGAAATTTATTCTACTCAATGGTAATCAAACTGCTGCTATTCTAATTTTCTACCTGCTTAGCCAGTGGAAAAAAAACGATAAACTTTCCGGAAATGAGTTTATTGTAAAAACCGTGGTGACTTCAGAGATCCTGAAAAAAATAGCAGACAGTTTTCATGTTGATTGCTATGATGTACTTACTGGATTTAAGTGGATAGCAGATATTATTAAAGAACTGGAAGGGAAGAAGGTTTTTATTGGTGGCGGTGAGGAAAGCTACGGATATCTCATTGGTGATTTTGTGCGCGATAAAGATGCAGTGAGCGCTTGCGCAATGATAGCCGAAACAGCTGCCTGGGCAGCAGATCAAAACAAAACCTTGTATGACATCCTTCAAGACATATCATTGGAATATGGTCTTTATGTTGAAAAACTAAAATCATTGGTCAGAAAGGGGAAATCAGGTGCTGAAGAAATCCAGGAGATCATGGACAACTACAGAAAAACACCGCCCAAACAAATCAATGGATCAATGGTTATCATATTTAAAGACTACTATCAGGGCATTGAGAAAAATTTGGTGACCGGACAATTATCAAAACTGGAATTACCAAAATCAAATGTATTGCAATTCTTCCTGGAGGATGGCAGCAAAATATCGGTCCGGCCATCAGGTACTGAGCCAAAAATCAAATATTATTTTAGTGTGAATCAGGCCCTAAAAGATAAAAATGAGTATTTAAAACAGCTCTCACGATTAGAACAAGCCATTGATTCAATAATTGCCGAACTTGAGATAGATTAAGGTTGGCTTTAGTTTTTTACCAACTTGTTAAAAAACACCCTGTTCCCAATATTAAGAGCAATAAAGTAAAAACCGCTGGGAAGGTTCTCCAATTCATTGATGTTGATCCCTTCCTGGCCGACATCCATTATGTATTGTTTTGAAAAAACAACTTTTCCGGTAACATCAGTGATGTTAACATTCAAATCTCCGTTCAGCATATTCTGCAATCCCGTGAATGAAATATTAATATCGTCAGTGAAGGGATTCGGTGATACAGCAGTGACAATATCCTGGTGTCCATTTGTAACATCAATCACTGTGAGAATATTCATAGCTTCATAATAATCAGGAATTCCAAATCCAAGAAAATCATCTGGCGCACTTGCCTGAGATCCGCTTGACTCAATAGCTGACAACAATTCCATATTTATTATGTTTGGGTGTGACTGCCACAAACAAGCTATCATTCCAGCTGTTACAGGTGAAGAGAAAGAAGTTCCATTCGCACCACCATAATTACCATAAGGATCTGCAGTGTATGTATCATAGCCCTGAGCTGCCACATTTGGCTTAATTCTTCCATCATAAGAAGGCCCCCGCGAACTGAAAAAAACATAATCACCCAGTGCATCAACTGCTCCGATGGCAAAAACACTATCGCCATCTGCTGGAGCCCCAATATAAAACCATGGTGATGAACCAGAATTACCTGCAGAATTTACTACAATCATACCCCTGCTGGCTGCGACATCAGCACCGATTGTGATGGGAGTAGTATTTCCATCCATATCCTGGTAGGAATGATCCTGATCCGGATCATCAAAAGTGGTATATCCCAACGATGAATTTATGATATCAGCACCTGAGCTGTCTGCGTATTCAGCTGCGGAAACCCAATTATACTCTTCTATCAAATACTCCGAATAAGTATCCTCGGATCTGATAAGCATATATGAAGCCTTTGGTGCAGTGCCAATAAGTGTACCAGGAACATTACCACCCATGGTACCCAAAACCATCGAACCATGTGGATGAGTATCAAATGTTACTTCGCCGCCCTTTACAAAATCCCTTGTTGCAATGATTTGGCCATTGCTCCATAAGCTGTCGAAAGCAGGCATCGTATTTGCATTCAGAAAACCACCATCAAGAACTGCAATGATCATTCCATCTCCACGGTAACCCATATCATGCAACATGTCACCATTCAACATATGAATCTGATTATAGGACGGACCATAATCAAACATCTTGCTTTTACCGGCTGATTTAAAATCATAAGGCTTCGGAATAAATGATTCATTCTTGAAATAGGGTTTTTCAAACTTGTAATCGGCAGGATTAAAAGAAGACTTTTTCACCTGAAATACATAGGGTAATGATCTGATAGCAGCAACCTTTGAAGGGTCATCAGTTTCAATTGTAACGCCATTTAACCATTTTGTTGGATTAATTATTGTCACGCCAATATCTTTAACCCCTTGAATATATGATGGATTTACAGGAAGATCCTTTTCATCAAACGGTATTCCCTGCCTTTCCCTGCGGTCTATAGATCTTTGAGATAAAAAATCATTGGGATTGCTGATGGAATAAGGAGAATTATTTTTGTCAGTAAACTGAACATAATATTTATCAGGATAAACCTGGGTAAAAGCAGATAAATAAAGGAAAATACCGGTAATAGTTATAAGTAGTTTATTCATAGTTATGTTATTTATATTATAAACGAAAATGTAGTTTTTTTGTTCTAAATCACTTTACAAAAGTATTAAAATCAAACTTTTTTTCAGAAAATGCAATTAAATATTAAAAAATACTTGACATATGCTCATTCATGCCTTATATTTGTACCGGCTTTTTGATTAAGTTATAAGATTTGGTTTTAGGTCGTGCATTCCCTCCTCATGGCACGACCTTTTTTAATGCCCGTCAATTAAAGGTTTAATAGATTTTACTTTCCCTACCTCAACCCCTGAATTGAATTTCTTGCAATTATTCTATTTGAATATTAATGGCAAAGATTCAATAAAACAATTTATTTTCGCAAAAAATTCTTTATGAGAATCGATATTATTACCATTTTTCCCGAATTTTTTCGTGGAATTCTAGCTCATTCAATCATAAAAAGAGCAGTTGATAAGGGACAAGCAGAATTTCACTTGCACAATTTACGGGATTTTGCATCCAATAAGTACAAAAGTGTTGATGATTATCCCTACGGTGGTGGCGCCGGAATGGTTATGATGATTGAACCTATTTCAAAAATTATCACCACATTATCGAATCAGCGGCAATACGATGACATTATTTTCCTGACCCCGGATGGGATCCTTTTAGATCAGCCTCTGGCAAACCAGATTTCTATGAAAAAAAATATCATATTGCTATGTGGGCACTATAAAGGAATTGATGAACGTGTAAGGGAAAAGTATGTTACCAGGGAAATATCA